>CAYNWQ010000077.1:0-6857 GCA_964400955.1 uncultured Gordonibacter sp.
CATCATAGGTTGCACCATAAGAATCCATTGGCGTGTGGCAAATGGCACTACAGAAACTTGGCTGCTCATGCCATACCCAAAAACCAACACCTGCAGCAACTAGTACAACAGCGATAACGCCTATCACTATTGCGCGCTTCTTACACTTCTTTTTGGGTGCGGGAGTGTCTGCAGGCGTATCCGCTGCATCACTCACGAGCGCATCCGCCACATCGCTCGCAGCTGTATCAACCTCGGCACTCTCGTCAATTTCGCTTTCCATGCATACCTCTTCTTTGTTGTTGTCTTCCGTCATTTCTTTTCCTCCTCTCTTTCATCTGTTAGCTTAACTTTCTATTTGCTTGAAAACAGATAGCGCATTACTTGCAAGCTCCAATCTATTTCAAGTACCTGCGCCATAGTAGCGATATTGTACATAAATGAAATCACCCATTTAGGCTGAATCTGCAAAAATAAGTGCAAACCTGTACGCAATTTTTAATTACACAAACCTACATAAAGGCATTTTAGCCGTTCAAACCACTACATACCAAACCCTAGGGCAAACTTATCCGGGAGAGAAACTTTCTTCTCTCCCGGATTACTTGGAGAGATTAAGGGGGGCTTACTTACAGTAGTGCAAGACCTTCATCGACTGCAGCTTCTGCTTTGTCAAGGGTCTCGGTGGTAAGCGTAGAGTTATGAGCACCCTCGCTATTTTCAACCATTACAAAGTCCCAATAGAACTGGGCATTGCGCTGAAGTTTTTGTAGTGCTGCAAGTCCTTCAGATGCTGCAGGAATATCTTGGCCTGCATCCTGAGCTGCTTTCATGGTTGCAATTTCATCTGCATACTTTTCAGCAATGCCTGAAGTAAGCTGTTCTATCTTTTCGCTAATTTCGGTCACGCGGGTTTCTTCTTCTTCCTGTATTGCCGCTACCTCTTTTGCAAGATCTTTGTGGCAATTTGAACAATCATTTGCCAAAAGCTCTTCGTTTTCAAGGGGGCTTACCCAATTATGAGAAGTATACTCACTACCATCAGATGCTGTTGTTTTGCCCATGTGGCAATCAGCGCACGAATAACCTTTCTTAGCCATGACCGATTGTGAACCGCCATACACCGTTTCAAACTCAGGATGTTGCACTTTGATCATCGGAGCAAAAGTATCGGCATGAAGCCAATCTTTATAGCCCTTTGCATCATAGTACGCAAGGATTGCATCAGGAGTCATTTCCTCGAGACTTGAGTAAGGATTGGTGGTTGCTTTGGTTTCGCCGTTAAAGTAGTACTCGTTGTGGCATTGTCCACACACTTGTGACGCCATAGGAACCTTGCTGTCGTCACCCGCTGCATCCCCAAGTGCAGTCTTGAAATACGAATGCGTCAAAGTCAGCGATGAAGGGGTGTTTTCATGGCAATTATAGCAGCTAATTGGCTCTGTAAACTGTCCTATCGTATCCGCAAACTTTTGCTTATATATGCTTTCACCCTCGCTATTTACTAGTGCGGTAAACTGCGGAGTTTTGCAGGTAATGCAATTTGCGAGCTGCTCCTTTTTTGTCGTGCGTGGCGTTTCAGTAATGCTCGTAAGTGAGTAAGTATGACTTGAAGCCTCATCATAACCTAACGCAAAAGCATAACCCTTGTACATAGTATTGAGCGCTGGATACAACTCAAGATAATTATGCTTTCCTGAATCGGGCGAATTTGAATCATTCTCCTTATACGATGCATACTGATTTGGATAAATGTCTTTCCAAGACTCTGCTGTAATAACGCCATACTCGTCTGGCTCTGGTTTTGTGAGCTCTTTGTCGCTAGAGCTCGCTAAAGAACCAGTGTTTTCTTTTGGCGCACAAGCTGCCAAACCAAAGATGAGCACAAAGGCGCAAAGCGAACTTATCCATACGATATGCTTTTTGTTTTTCTTCATGTCTGTTCTCCTCCCATTTTTTGGTGTTCCTTTTTCCAAATCTCTCCGTTAGAGAATAATACCTCTTATATTTGCCAAATTGCCTTTAAAAGAGAAGGTTTAGGGTTACTTTGAGTAATCTTTAGGGAAAAACCCTATGTTTACCTTGCGACAAAGATGGGACTAGACATGTCCAGACACAAACTAACAGGCAAAAAGTCATGAGTTGAAGTCAGTGGCAAGAAAGCTACAAAAGATAAATTTACGGTGAGGCGCCCAATAATTGCAGATTTCGTAAAGACTTGACTCGCGTGATATAATTTTGCGCTGGTATTTGTATGTGTAATATACACGAGAAAGAGTAAGCATGGATTTAGCACAGCAAGCAGGTATTGTCGGTTCTATACACGATACTTTAAACGACCTCATTGGACAACGCATGAAAGTGCGCGCAAACATGGGTCGTTCGAAAATCATCGAAAGCGAAGGCGTACTCACTCAAGTTCATCCGCAGCTTTTCATTATGGAGCTTGACCGCAAACGCGGACGCACCGCACGTCAGTCTTATCAATACGTTGATGTGCTCACTGGCATGGTGGAGCTTTCCCAAAATGGTGAGCCTATTTTTGAGCCATTCATCATAGACCCACCCGAAGAGAGCCTACCAAGCACAGAGCATATCCTCGAAGAAAAGGTTTTGCTCTAAAGTCGAGTTTTAAAGACAAGAGGCGAGTCTGACATTAGGCACTGACGTAAGTCGGCGCCTATTTTTTTCGTAGAAGTGGGATTATGTTTTAGGTTGCGTTTCGAAAAGTGCAGACTTGATAGGGTAAGCAGATCTATCTGCAGATTTATTTGCAGATTTGAGAAAACAAAGAAGCAAAAAAAATAGCAGGCCAAAAACCGTATAAGTTTATGACCTGCAAAAATTCTATGGTGGAGATGATGGGATTCGAACCCACGACCCCTACGTTGCGAACGTAATGCTCTCCCAACTGAGCTACATCCCCACATATGGTGCGCCTAACGCGCAAGTGAGTATTTTGCGCGTAGGTGCAGGTTTTGTCAAATACCAATCAGTCGAATGCACACAATGTCCTTGAAAACGTCCATAAGGCTTACCTTTCGCAGCTTACCTTTCCCAGCTCTTCTTTCCCAGCTCTTCTTTCCCAGCTCTTCTTTCGCAGCTTACCTTTCGTGACTTGCCTTTCGTGACTTGCCTTTTTGCTTATCGTCAAATCGACTGACAAAAATAGCTTTACTTCGCACAATTCTTAAGATAGGCCCTACCTAAAGACACATACTCTTGCACAGTGAGTGTTTCTCCACGACGTTGGGGATCGATGTCTGCTTGCGTAAATATGCGGGCAAGTGTGTCTGCTGTGGGCGTTTTCGCGCCCTGACTTACTCCTCTCGACGCGAAATACGTCTTAGCAGAGTTTGCGATAGTTTTTCGTCTGTTAGCAAAATCACCATCTGCCATTAGACACTCCGCACGCCTCGCCTCCGGCGAAATCTCTATACCCACTTCCTCGCTCAGCGCATACCTATCAAGTCTCAGGACGCACGACATGACACGTGGGGGCGGAAAGAAATTGCTAGGCGACACGAGAAAATGCCCGCTAGCACGCGCATAGAGCGAAAGTTTTACGGTAAAAGCGCCGTAATCTTTAGAACCAGGGCGCGCCATCATGCGATCTGCGACTTCTTTTTGAACCATAACAGTCGCACTCTCCAGGTGCGGGAAACGCTCGAAGTAATCAAGCACGAGTGTTGCCGCGACCGCGTAAGGCAGATTAGCCACCAACTTGTTAGGAAACGTGCGTGTAAAAGTACTGCGTGCAGATAGCTTGTCTAAAGCGGTTGAGACAGATGTCTCATGAAGTGCTCCGCCCACACATTGCTTGCCAGACACGCCGTGTGCAGAAGCCTCACCGAAAACACTACGCTCAGATAGCTCATGTAAGGCGTTTTCGATTTCTGTAGAGTCGACCTCAAGCGCGTCTTTGTTGATAAGCGCAAATTTTTCCTCCCACGGCGAGCAAGTTTGTGCAAGCACTTGCGGCAGGTCAGCATCTCTTTCTATGGACACCACCGCAGAGGCGCTTTTCAGCAAAGCGATAGTAAGCGTACCAATACCAGGACCAATCTCTAGCAGTGCGTCATTTTCACTGAGCTCAGCAATCGAGACAATTTTTTGCAAAATCGCGTCATTTACCAAAAAATTTTGCCCAAGAGCATGTTTTGTAGCGAGGCCAAATTGATTAAGCACTTCTGTTGTAGCCGATGGGCTTGCAAGCGGAGAGAGTCTAGGCATGACTTTCACCTAAAAGGTCGTATACATCTACTACTTGGTATATCACCTGTTGGAGGTTAAAGTGATTAGTCATGCATATCCCCTAAAAGACTACGCACGGACGCATCTTCTGTAATTTCGCCAGCTTCCGTGATTTTTCCCACCCAATCATATACGGTTTCAAGTTGAAAACCTGCAACAGACAAGGCGGAGGCGACGGTGCCCACCAAAGGCTCATAACCATGCGGGTCTCCCCCCTCACCTACCACATGCAATACCGCGGGGCGTTTTGTTTGCTTTCGCGCGTCTGTCCAATAGTAGGGTTGCAAACGGTCAAGCAAAGCCTTGAGATGCGCAGGAGCACTCGCGAAAAATACCGGAGAGACCACTATAAGTTCATCAGCTGCATCGATAAGTGGATAGAGTTCAGCCATATCGTCATCAATGGCGCATCGTGAGCAAAATTGTTCTTCACTCGCACTAGGGTCTGTATTGCGTGCGTTTTGCGTGCTCTCGCTTTTGCGTGTGTTTTGCACACTGCCTGTTTTGCTCGCACGTGCATCTATACCGGCTTTTGACGATGTCGACTGAAAATAAGGCGGCTCTTCACATGCACCACAATTGATGCAACCTGAGATCTCGAGCGTCGACACCGGCGCTAAAGCGAGCTCATCGTTAGGACAATCCTCGATACACGCCTCAAAAAGTTGTTCGGCAAGCGCCGATGCGCGACCATTTTCCCGTGGTGAACCAACGATTATCAAACGGTTCAAGTTAGTCTCTCCTTCTTTTCGCAATATTTACGCATGCTCACCCATGTCGCTGTGCAACGACTCTTTGAGCACGCGTCCACCCGTCACTGCGCAACGATTCCTTGAGCATGCATTCTTCTACCGCTGCGTTGCAGATCTTTTTTGCGACCTATTTTGGGCGCAAAATTGTTTCACGTGAAACAATTTTTAAGTCATTAAAACATTTTTATGTCGTCTGCCACTGCGTTGCAGGCCGATCAAGCAAACCGCGCGCGTTTTCCATGAGCTGCCGCAAAAACACCTCACGCGCACTACCCGGCGCACATCCGCACACTTCAGCAAGTTTCGCAGCACTAAATATAACGTGTGCAGGCTCACAGGTCATGCCACGCAGAGGTTCTGGAGTCATATAAGGCGCATCAGTTTCAGTAAGCAAGCGCGTATGCGGAACATGTGCAGCACTGTCGCGTACCTCATCAGCCCTCTTAAACGTCAAAGGGCCACCAAAAGCAACATAGCACCCCGCATCCACCCAAGGTGCTAACATTTTCCAATCGCGGTTGTAACAATGCAAAAGCACACCAGACTCAGGCCAACCTTCTTCTGTTAAGATTTGAAAAGCCTCATCGTGTGCGTCACGTACATGCAGAATAAGGGGTAGACCACAGGTATGTGCAAGCCTGATTTGTTGACGAAAAACCTCGCGTTGCGTCTCTCGCGGCGAAAGGTCGTAATAATAATCGAGCCCCACTTCGCCAATGGCACACACACGCTCGTCTTTTAAGTGGCGCTGCATCTCAGACACGAAAGCATCGTCGTAGTGTTTGGCGTTATGAGGATGACATCCAAGCGCAATACGCACATGGGGCACGGATGCCTTATGCTACTCAGATGCCTTATGCGACACAGATGCCCCAGGTGACACAGTTGCTTTATGCGACTCAGATGCCTCACGCGACACAGAAGGCTCTTCGCTTGGCGCAAGTTCTTCGGACGACGCTGAAGACAACGAAGACCCTTCGTGTGAAGCCGAAAACTCACGCAAGATTTCTGATGCACGCGTCTGCCAGTTTCCAAGCTCATCAAAAGTAGTATACCCATCATCAGCCGGATCAACTATCGTGCACAAAAAAGAAACCCTGTGCACAGCAGCGCGTGCAAGTGCAAGCGCCGGGTCGCGCTGCATTTGCAGGTGCGTATGCGTGTCTGCCACGCTCTCTTCAAGCAGAGGAGCTTCTACTTCGCGGAAAACTCCGTGTTTGCGCTTTTGTCTAAAAAGCGCATCATACCAAAGAGGCTCCTCACTCATTTTTTACTCCACGTCAAAGTTGATAGCTTTCACGTCCAAACGCGGGAAAAGCGGATCTCCTACTTTGACGGCGTTGCCTGCAGCAAGCTTTCCCCACGCACTCTCACCCTCGATATCAACGACATCGGTGATTTCGCCAAGCGACAAACGACGAAAAACTTCAGCTGATGTATTTGGCATAAAGGGAGCCATATAAAGTGCGATAATACGTATAGCCTCGAGTGCATTGTAAATGACCGCAGCAAGCTCATCTGCGGTTTCTTCTGATTTTGCAAGATTCCAAGGAGCCATCTCTTCGATATAGAGATTTACACGACTTGCAAGCTTTTGAACCGCGGCAGTTGCTCCCGTAAAATCCACCTGCGACATGCATTCGTCGTAGGTAGCATAGAGGCTATCCGATATTTCACGCAAAGGATTTTCTGGCGCGCTCGCAGGAGCTTGAGGCACACAACCATCGAAATATTTCTTTGTCATATTAAACACACGCGAGCAGAGATTTCCCCAGGTGTTAGCAAGGTCTGCATTGTATACCTGTACCATGCGCTCCATAGAGATGCTGCCGTCATGGCCGGTGGCCATTGCACCGACCATGTCCAGCACCT
>CAYNWQ010000078.1:0-6798 GCA_964400955.1 uncultured Gordonibacter sp.
CAGGAGATAGACCCACCGGACGTCTGCATCTTGGCCACTACTTTGGCAGTATCATGAACCGCGTAGCTATGCAAAACGCAGGAGTTTCTTCTTTGGTCTTAATCGCTGACTATCAGGTTATCACTGACCGCGACACCACAGAGCATATCCAGGATAACGTCTACAACATGGTAATGGACTATCTTGCGGCAGGCATTGATCCCGAAAAGACCATCATTTTTACCCACTCAGCCATACCCGCACTCAACCAGCTCATGTTACCGTTTCTCTCTCTAGTTTCAGAGGCTGAGCTCGAGCGCAACCCCACCGTTAAAGCCGAACAAGCAGCAAGCGGACACGAGCTTACTGGTCTTTTGCTTACCTACCCCGTGCATCAAGCCTGCGATATCTTGTTTTGCAAAAGCAACATTGTGCCTGTAGGCAAAGACCAACTGCCTCATATCGAGCTCACACGCCAAATAGCGCGACGCTTTAACAAACGCTACGGTCGCGTATTTCGCGAGCCAGTCGGCATATTGTCTGATGCCATAGAAATCCCGGGGCTTGATGGACGCAAGATGTCTAAAAGCTATGGTAACTCTATTATGCTCGGTGCTACACCAGAAGAGACAGCCAAACGCATCAAGAAAAGCCCCACCGACTCTGAACGAAAAATAACATTTGATAAGGAAAATCGACCAGGAGTTTCCGCGCTGCTTACCACCGCAGCCCTCTGCACTGGGCGCACCGAAACCGATATCGCAGAAGAAATTGGAGAGGCTGGTTCAGGCGCGCTAAAGGCTTACGTTACCGAAAGCGTCAACGACTTTTTGGCACCGCATCGCGAAAAACGTGCTGAGTACGAAAAAGACCTCGACTACATCAAAGACGTCATATACGAAGGCAACCGTCGCGCAAGCGAAATAGCTGAGACGACGCTTAATGAAGTACGTGAAGCAATGGGAATGATTTACTAAAAGAAATAGAGAGTATCCAAAAGGAAATAAATGGTGGGCCCTGCAGGACTCGAACCTGCAACCAAGGGATTATGAGTCCCCTGCTCCGCCATTGAGCTAAGGGCCCACGCGCAAGGTAGTATTCTAATGCAAAAGATACATTTTGCAAAATATTTTTTTGTCAAACACTGCTTTTCCGCAAAATCAATGCACCCAATTTTAACCTACACTCGTTTAACGAGGTAGCACTTGTGGATTTTAGGATTGCGGGCAAAATCGTGAGGAATAGTATCTGCGCTGATGTCTGTAAGCTCGACGCCGTACTTTGAAAGCTTATCGATATCAGGACGAAAAGTACGCAAATTGCAAGAAAAGATAGCTTTTCCTCCGTCCGTAAGTAAACGAGAAATGCCGATAAGCAACTCAGTGTGGTCACGCTGTACATCCCAAGTGCGCCTACCCATAGCTTTCGAATTAGAAAACGTGGGTACATCAGCAAAAATCAAATCGTATCTTTCGCCGCTGCGACGTGCTTGCGTGATGAAATCCATCGTATCCGAGCGCACAAAAGCATGCTCGCGGCCGTTAAACCCATTAAGCTCCATGTTGCGATAAGCCCATTCGAGGTAAGTTCCCGACAAATCAACCGTCGTAGTTTGCGCCGCTCCGCCTGCAGCAGCATACACGCTCGCACTGCCGGTATAAGCAAATAAATTCAAAAAATGTGCGTCGCGTGCTTGTGCGCCAATAAATTGCCGCGTTGCACGATGGTCTAAGAAAAGACCGGTATCCAAATATTTCGCAAAGTCTATCTCAAAGATGAGTCCGTTTTCTTCTATATGCGTAACATATGATTTGCGAGAGGTGTCGTGATACTGACTACCTCCTTTGTCGTTGCAGCGCACCTTGCAAAACACATGCTCAGGACGTACATCAAGCACACAGGGAACAATTGCAAGCACATCTGAAAAGCGCATTTTTGCACGCGTACTATCAACAGAAGCCGGTGGTGCGTATTCGGCAATGTGCAAAAAATTACGCCCTGTCGCATCAAGCGCACCCGCATAATAATCTATCGCTACATTGTAGTCGGGCAAGTCCGCATCATAGACGCGGTAGCTTGAAATATCCTCACGCTTTGCCCACTTGCGTCGTTCTTTCACGTTTTTGCGCAAACGTGCCGCAAACTGTTCGCTGGTACTTTCCTGTACGTATATCGTATGCGCAGCCCCACCCGACATGTCAGGAATACTCAAAGAACAAAGCTCACGAGGGGGTGCGCTAAATACGGCGACTTTTGTCTTTGTACGCCCGCGCCCAAAGATGCTTTTCTGCACACAAGTCTCAGGAAAACGAGAAAAAAGCGCCTCATCAGCACCTGCGACCGCAAAATGTGAGTGCGCAGGAGCAAGCGAACAGGCGGATAAAAATTCGGAAGTGTTTAAGATTGTTGAAGCGGAATCTGTCGCATCATCACTACGGAAAAGAGTGCCCACCAAAAGAGGAGTTATCAGCTCAATCGATGCAAAGTTGTGCGAAGAGTTGCCCTGCGATGCTAAGCTTGTAGATTTTTCGCCAAGCGCTTGCGTATCGGTACGAGACTGAGCCTTTGACGATATTCGCTCAACCGCATCCGCGATGCTACTGTTTGCGCGAGACTCTATACTTACTATCTCTTTTACACCCGCACGCCGTGCGCAAGCGCGAAGGCGCGTTATCGCAGGAGATGAAGCAGTAAGTCCAACCATACTCATACCTTTGGCCTGAGCAGACAAAAGACCTGCTTCTGCGCACGCGTCAGCCTCATCAATGAGTCGCGCCCATACCTCTTCATCGTAGTGTGCCCAAGCAAAAAAGCCCCATTTTTCGCGAGAAAGATTAGGGGCAATGTCACAAGCAAGCATTGCCGACTCGATTATGAGCGCGCCACTTTCACACACTGGATCGAGCACGCCCGCACCCGCACTTGCCATGCCTTCGTATGCGCCAAGAGCCAAAAGGCCATTAGCCACAGAACACATAAACGCGCTATCTTTTGGTGCGTCTTTATCCAAATAAGGCCGCACGTTAAGCGCAGCACCTGACAAGTCAAAAGAAATCGTAGCGCGGCTTTCGCGTACGCGCACGTCAATCACTACATCAGGATTTTCGGCGTCCACATCCGGGCGTACTCCCCACACATCGCGCAAGCTGTCACACAACGCATCTTTTACTTTAAGCGATGTAAACTGAGTATTGCGCAGTTCCTCATTAGTACCATGAGTGCGCACAGAAATAGTGGCGCCTCGCGCGATAATTTCTTCCCAAGCGATACGATAGACCCCAGCGTAGAGCAAATCGGCATCTCCTGCGTTTGCGCGCGTCACCACAAGCATCACTCGCGAGGCAAGTCGCGACCAAAGACAAGCGCACAAAGCGCCCTCTACATCAGAAAACGCAGCTACACCGCCAGAAAGTGGTCGCACGCGAGAAAGCCCGAGAGAGCGCAGCTCATCTGCGAGTGACTGCTCAAGACCCGCCAAACAGCTGACAAAAAGTTCGTATTCATTTTTCTCAAGTGCGATCACATCGCTACCTTTCGTTTGTGACACCCAATATCTCTTAAATCAGATTGAGCCGACCCGGCGCCCAAAAGACGGATGCCGAGACGGCTCAAAAGGTAACTCATTTGCCCGAAGCCCTAAATCCAGCTCAAGCTTTTAATCTTCCAAATAATCCTTGAGCTTTGAAGAACGACTAGGATGACGCAACTTTGCTAAAGTCTTGCTCTCTATCTGACGTATACGCTCACGCGTAACGCCAAACTCACGTCCAACTTCTTCAAGTGTGCGAGGATGCCCATCTTGCAAACCAAAGCGCAAAGAGATAACTTTGCGCTCGCGCTCTGCAAGGCCGTCAAGCACTTTTGAAAGCTGCTCTTGCAGCATGCTAAACGAAGCAGCATCCGGAGGTACCACCGCAGCATTGTCTTCGATAAAGTCACCAAGCTGAGAGTCTTCTTCCTCGCCAATCGGCGTCTCTAGCGACACTGGCTCTTGCGAAATCTTTTGAATTTCACGCACACGCTCAGCAGGTAGTCCCATCTGCTCACCAATCTCTTCTGGAGTTGGCTCGCGCCCAAGTTCTTGCAAGAGCTGGCGCTGGATACGTACGAGCTTGTTAATAGTTTCAACCATATGCACTGGAATACGAATGGTACGCGCCTGATCAGCTATAGCACGCGTTATAGCTTGACGGATCCACCACGTAGCATACGTGGAAAATTTAAAGCCTTTCGTGTAGTCAAATTTTTCAACAGCACGGATGAGTCCAAGGTTGCCTTCTTGGATGAGATCCAAGAAAAGCATCCCGCGGCCAACGTAACGCTTTGCAATCGACACAACTAAGCGCAAGTTCGCCTCAATAAGCTGCTGTTTTGCATCTAGACCCACCTGCTCTACACGTGTCAAGCGTCTCTTTTCGCGACGATCAAGGGTGCGGCCTTCCTCCTCTGCAGCCTCCAACTCAGCTGTCGCAGCAACACCGGCCTCAATCTTCATAGCAAGGTCAATCTCTTCTGCGGCAGTAAGCAGGGAGACCTTGCCGATTTCTTTGAGATACATGCGCACAGGGTCGCCCGTAAGCATGGTGACGCCGCCGTCCAAGTTGCGTTTCCTTGACGCACGTGCACGAGCATTGCGTCCGGAGACATGAGGAAGTTGCACATCAACGGTTGCTTTTAGCTCCTCTTCAGGAATGCCTTCAAGCAAATCCTCATCGCTGAGGTTTTCTATTTTTTCTTCTTCGATATTTTGCGATGCTTCGAGAGCGGCACTCGAGGGAGGCTCGACTTCTTCTTCCTCTTCTTCCTCTTCTTCCTCTTCGACAGGAGCCTCACTACGAGCTTCGTCTTTTAAAATCTCTGCGTCGAGGGCTTCGCCGTCATAATCTGTTTCTATGTACTCTGCATCTTCGAGATCTTCATCGTCGAGATCGTCGTCGTCAAGCAGGCTGTTATCTGCAGCTAGTATGTCCTCGGTATTATCTGCAACAGGGCTCAAGGCTTGCTCTTTTTCAGTTTCAACTGCTTTATCTGGGGCTTTAGCCACGTGAACATCCTTTCCAAGAAAGACTATGCGCCCGGATCACTCCGTGTATTAGGCGCAAAAATACAGCGAAATAAGATACCATAAAAATAGCTAGAGGGTAAAGCAAATTTTGACATATATCACCAAGTCGACACTGTTGTACGGCGCGTGAGTTGAAAATAGAAAAACTTAAAGGTAGCCTAGAGGAGGCTTACAGGATCTATATCGACCGCCACGTTTACCTGAGCATGCGCGCGGCGGGTACGAAATACTGGCAAAAATAGCGCTGAGATATCCTCAGTCAAAGGGCATTTCACTACGATATGCCAGCGATAGGTGCCACGCAGCTTTTCAAGCACACAAGGGCCTGCCGGCAAAACTTCCCAACCCGCATCCGCAAAATCAAAAGTCCGCTCTTTAAGTGCGCCCGCCAAGCTCTCTGCTTCATATTTAAGTACCGCTGCGTCTTTGCCCCACAAAAGCACATTTGCCATACGCACAAAGGGAGGATAGCTGAGCAACTTGCGTTTAGGAAGCTCATCACGCAAAAAAAGTTCTCTGTCATAGGTAGCCGCTGCTTGAATCGCGCGTGACGTAGCTTCATAAGTTTGCACCAACACGCGCCCCGCCAACTCAGCTCTACCTGCGCGACCTGCAACTTGTTCGATGAGATCAAAGGTGCGCTCAGACGCACGATAATCGGGTAAGTGCAGCTGCGTGTCAGCGTTAATAACACCCACCAGCGTCACATCTTGAAAGTCAAGGCCTTTCGCAATCATTTGCGTACCTAAAAGCACAGCAGCATCCGCAGAAGCAAACTCTTCAAGCAAGCGTTGATGCGCTCCTTTTTTTGACGTGGTGTCAGCATCCATACGTATGATGGGCACGTCTTTTCCAACACCTGGCATCTCATCAAGCAATACACGCAATTCGGCTTCCACGCGCTGCGTACCGGCACCAAACTTTTTAAGATAAGGACTTCCACACGACGGACAAGTGCGCGGTGCGAGTTTGCGATATCCACAATGATGGCAAATGAGTGCGTTTCCTTTCTCGTGATAGGTGAGAGAAGTCGAGCACGACGGACACTCGGGCACAAAGCCGCAATCACGACAAAGAAGAAATTTCGCAAAACCGCGCTGATTGAGCAAGAGCACCGCTTTGCGTCCGCATGACAACTCTTCTTGTAACGCACGCGCTAGACGCCCTGAAAACATGGAACGCGAGCCGCTTTTAAACTCGTTTGCCATGTTGATAACCTCTATATGGGGCAAAGTTTTCCCGTTAGCACGCTCGGGTAGCTCCACCCGATGCCAAAGCTCATCATGCTCGCATGCATACAAAGACTCAATAGATGGAGTGGCGCTGCCGAGTACTACCGCCGCGCCTGCACGTCGCGCCATGTATATCGCAACGTCACGCGCATGATAACGAGGGGTGCTTTCTTGCTTGTAAGAACCCTCATGCTCTTCGTCTATGACGATAAGGCCTATATTTTTAAGCGGTGTGAAAAGAGCGCTGCGAGCGCCTACTACCACGCGCGCATCGCCTGAGCGAATAAAATCCCACTGGTCATAGCGCGCACCCTGACTCATGCGCGAATGCATAACCGCAACCGTGTCGCCAAATCGTCCACGAAAACGCGCAACCGTTTGCGGCGTAAGAGAGATTTCGGGCACAAGCACGCAAGCAGTGCGACCCTGCGCAAGCACTTTTTCTATAGCACGCAGATACACCTCTGTTTTGCCCGAGCCAGTAACGCCGTCGACGAGCACTACTTCACCACGACCTGCAGC
>CAYNWQ010000079.1:0-5218 GCA_964400955.1 uncultured Gordonibacter sp.
GCTTCCACTTGCAAACTCTACACTCTTAAGTGAAATGCAGTTATTAAACGCTCTTTCCTTTATGGTCGTTACCGTTTTTGGAATGCTCACGCCAGTAAGCGAGCTCGCTACGCTTTTCCAAGTAGAGCCAAAAGCATAGCTACCGATTGAGCTTACGGTATAGTTAAAGCGCCGATATTGTACTGTCTCAGGTATCTCAAGGGTACCCACAGACGTAGTAGCGATTGCGCGATTAAGAGAGCCTTCTTCGGTATCAGCATAGATTTCAACCTCGGTCTCAGAGGTAAGGCGCACCGTGCAAGGGATAAGCGTTTCTGTGCCCGTAGCAGAAACCAATGGTATTTGCACCGTTAAGATGTCGCCCACCGCAGGTACATACTCTATGATTTCGGTTTCTGCATAGAGCTCACCGTAATAGTCGCCACACCCTTTTACCGCTATACGGATTTTGCCAAAAGAGGTGATGTCTGTCGTATCAACCCACACACCTTCGCTGTTTTGACGTTGATATGTGAGCGTGTAGTCGCTACCTTGCTTAATCGAGCCACCATTAATCGGCTGCACCTCAAAGCCAAAATCAATCGGCTCATAGGTGCAATAGTATTGCGACTCAAGACCTACGATTTTGCCGAGGCTTAAGTCAAGTACATCGTTTATGGTATAGGCATAGCCTGAAGTAGAGTCAGTCAGTTTGGTGGTTTGAGCAGTAACCACGTCATCAGATAGAGCGTATCCCCACGCATTAAAATCGCCCGTCAGCGCAGGAACTGCACCTTCTATCACTACCCCTTCTGCAAGGCCCGTATCGCGCAAAGTACCTAGGTACTCGTTTTCGCGTACGGTTGCCTGGCCAATTTTATTGGTCGAAATTTCTCCTGTTGATGAGATGCCATCATAGTAGCGTATCGTGTAGTAAAACGTCGGTCGCGTCGCGCCTGCAAAGAGGTTTTCAAGATCTTGACCTCGTTTATCATGGAAAATCAAAGTGGTGAGCGCTTTGTCTTTGTTAAAAACACTCGCCATCCCGTAGGTAGTATTGGTGGGCTGACTCGCGTAGCTCGAGTTGCCAAATACCACCTTAGACACATCTCCCTCAAGAGTAACTTTTTCAAGAGAGGTGCATCCAGAAAACGCTTTTGGATACACCGCTGTAATGTTTGCAGGTATATTGACCTCACGCAAAGAAGTACATCCATAAGCAAAGGAATCAGGTATAACGCTCAAAGCGCTACCTTCAGCAAAAGTGATTTTCTCTAGTTTGGTACAGCCGTCAAAAACGTGTGGGTTGATGCGCGTACAACTAGCAGGTATAACGACCTCTCCCTCTATAGGGCAGCCAATAAAAGCCTGATCATAAATAATCTCGAGTTTCGAAGGTAGAGAAAGCGAACTGAGTGATGTAAAACGAAAAGCATAACCCCAAATCTGCGTTAGTTCTGAGTTTTCTGCAAAATTGACCTTTGTGAGCGAGCTGCAACGATAAAACGCATAAAGACCTATGCTTTTAACTCCAGCACCAATAGTCACTGAAGTCAGCTTGCTACAAGGCTCGGCTACACAAGGTAAAAAGGTGGTGATAGAAGTCGTTGAGGAATAACTATCAGGACTCGTTCCGCCAAAGGCGTTATCCAAAATAGCAGTAACACGCAAACGCGTACCCGAAACCGTGACGTAGTCCGGTATTTCAAGGGCACCCTCTGAGGCAGGGTCAATGGCGGTAGTTTTTATCTGCCCCGTGCGTCCAGCCACGACAGTATATGCTTGTGTACCTGTCGTAACACTTACTTCTCCGCTCAGTCCATCTTCATCGGACGCAGAAACCTTAAACTTACAAGGTATCTCACTTACCGTGCCGTCTGGTGCAGTAAGTTTTACTGGCGCTGTCACTTCGCTATTAACATCAAAAGCAATAGAAAACTCCGATGAAACGCTGCCGCTATAGGCACTTGCATCAAGTGCGGTCGCTAGCGCGCGTAGTCTACCAGTACTGGTGAGATCAGTGGTATCAAGCCATGTGCCGTTGTCTTGTAAGCGCTGATACGTGAGTACATAGTCTGTACCTGCACTAAGCTTAGCGCCTGCCGCATTATACACCGCCGGTGCTGGGTCAATAGCGCTTCCCGTATAAGAAAAGCGGCTTTTAACTGTCACATTACCCTTGTCAAGACTTGCAACATCTTGTTTGATTGCGTAAGCATACGTAGAGTCATCTATCGCATCTGAGAGCGCGTATCCCGAAAAAGTCCAAGCATTTTTACCATCAGGAAAAGCTGGCACCGTATTGCCATACGCAATGACGGAGGCCTCACAGCCTTGATAGACGCTCGATAGCACCGTGCCGCCTTTGACATAAGCCCAACCAAGTGAGTTAGTGCCACTTTGCGCGTCGGTCTCACTGTCGTAGAAATCAACTGCATAGTAAGTAGCAAAGGTGACCTTAGTTATATTTGAAAGAATATCTCTGCTCGGCTTTTTTCCTCGGAAATACACCGCACTCAGCTGGCTTTTGTCGCTATCGGTTAAAAGATTTTGGCTCGCAAACTTGATAGCAGAAGCATCGCCTAGAAACTCAATCGACTCAAGGCCGTACATATTGCTGAAAGCACTTGCGCCGATTGAAGCTACACTAGCGGGGATACTGAGTGAGGTCAAAACTTCACAGGTCATAAACGCGTTTGAACCGATAGAAGTAATGCCATTAGGTAAATTAATCGATTTGAGTAAGCTGCACTGATAAAAGGCAGAATTACCTATTTCTGTCACTTGGTCAGGCAGCGTGACAGAGGTAATAGATTTACACTCCGAAAAGGCGTAACTAGAAATCGAGCTTATCTTTTTAGGGATGACGATATCTCCCGCAATGCCACTTTTAGAAAAGGCATATTTATCTATCTCTTCGAGTGTTTGTGGCAGATTAACCGAAGCGAGAGCCGTACAATTACCAAAAGCATACTCACCGATAGAAACGAGGCCTTCGGGCAATACAATGCCAGAAAGCTTCGTACATGCATAGGTTGTATTTTGGCTGCCAAAAGCATAATCCGCTATGCTTTTTACGGTATAAGTTTTGCCCTCATAGTCAACCGTTGCCGGTATGGTCAAAACGCCGGTTTTTCCTTTGTTGATAGCAAAACTTGAAGAGCTGCCGTTGCCCACTGCAGCTATGAGCTCACCTGTTGTCGCATCTTCCGAAAGCGTAAACATACACTCAAGAGAAGTACTAGTGTCGCTCGCATCAACGGCAGTATAAGGTACGCTAATCTTGACTTTTGTTGTCGTCGCAAAGGTTGAAAACACTGGCGAAGATACACCCGCAAGCGACAAATCGTCGGATGTCGTCGATGCATTAGAAAGCAAGTCGTTCGTGGAAGCCAGCGCGCTAGAAGATGTGTCATCTGTAGAAGCAGCCGCATCAGAAGATGAGGCGTCTGTAGAAGCAGCCGCATCAGAAGATGAGGCGTCTGTAGAGGTCGCTGTAGCAAACGCAGAGGACGGCACCATGGTGCACACAAGCACCACAGCTAGCATAAGCCTCATTGTTTTATCGAGTAGATGAGAAACCTTGTTTTTGTATTGCACGGCAAAACTCCTATCTCATGTATGTTTTTAGCTTTGCACTCGATAGTTGCACCACCTCATGAGGTCATGCCAGCCCATCGAGCACAAAGATAAATTACCGCAAGCAGCGGCCGCGTATAATGCGCGACCGCTGCCGGTAAGTTTTAAGCAAAAAGCTTAACTATGAATGGTCTACCACTCTTTTGTCTGCCATTCGTTTCCGAGAGCAGTCAAAATATCTGTGCGAGCAGTATCACTTACTGCGCTTGTACCACCAAAAACATTGATGTTGTGCACGTCTGTGCCCTTTTTAGAGAGCAAGTCATAAAGTGCTTTGTTGTCAGCATCGTTTGGAGACACGAGACACATCACACTGTTGCTCTGAGCAAGCAGAGATGCTGAAGTCAAAGCATCAGGGAAGTTTGCACCTGTTGCAAAACCAGCACCTTCTAAAGTCATGCCGTGCTCGAGCTCCCAAGACACAAATTTCAGCATTGTGTCGTAGCGTGAATTACCACCAAAGCGGTTTACCTTGTCTTTGTCCCCTTGTGCTTTCACGATTTGTGAGTACTGAGCAGCGGTGACCGAGTTTTCACCACCGAGGATAACCACCTCATCAAAGCCACCCTTTAAAATAGCGTCTGACACCTCGCTGCTAATACCACTTGCAGTGCTATCTACCATGAAAAGTGGTGCTTTCATTGCGGCACAGAAGCTTGCTGCTGCGAGTGCATCAGGGAAATTGTTGCCCGTTGCTACAACAGCATACTGAGTGTTCCAACCACCATGATCTTTGCCATATTCATACACTTTCATATCAGTATCATAGCGATCGGTGCCAGCAAGGCGCATCACAGCACCATCACTGTCGACAAGATTGAGCTGAGTCTCAATTCCAGCGCTTACCGCGCTTGTCCCGCCTACGATGATGATGTCAAGGCCACCATTTTGCGCCATAGCGCGCACAGTAGCCAAAGCATCACTATCAAGCATCGATTGCTCACCGTCAACCATGATGACCGGGTAGTTTAGCACACCCGAAAGTCCCGCAGCGGCAAGGCTGTCAGCAAATTTCTGACCAGCACCGGTAGCAACAATGATGCCCTTGTAATTACCAGCAGCGAGCTCTGCTTTTGCGATACGTGATGAAGTGTTAAAGCGGGTTGAACCAGCAAAGCTATTGAGCGTATATGTCTCTGGTACAAACATCCATTTGCCATAAACTGTGATATTATCGCCGTCTTTGGCATTTTCACCAACGCTTGTCACCACATCACCCGAGCAATCAGCATCAGCATACCAACCGCTAAAGGTCCACTTACCTGCTTGACCGGTTGCAGTGCCGTCAATAGTAGTCCATGAGGTCGCCGGTGTAACAGCGAGGGTGGTCGCCGCGCCTACTTTTGCGGTTACACCTTCAACGCTCGCTGCGTCTGTCGGCACTTTATAGCTTGAGTCTGCAGCAGAGATAGAGTAGCTCACCTTGTAGGTATCAGCCACAAAAGTCCACTTGCCGTAAACGGTGATGTTGTCACCATTTTTCGCATTGGCACCTACAGTCTTTACCGGGTTACCCGTGCAAGCAGCATTATCGTACCAACCAGCAAAGGTCCACTTACCTGCTTGACCGGTTGCAGTGCCGTCAATAGTAGTCCATGAG
>CAYNWQ010000079.1:5318-6764 GCA_964400955.1 uncultured Gordonibacter sp.
GTCGCCGGTGTAACAGCGAGGGTGGTTGCCGCGCCTACTTTTGTGGTTACACCTTCAACACTTGCCGCATCTGTCGGCACTTTATAGCTTGAGTCGGCAGCAGAGATAGAGTAGCTCACCTTGTAGGTATCAGCCACAAAGGTCCATTTGCCATAAACCGTGATGCTGTCGCCCTTTTGGGCTTTTGCGCCTACTGACGTAAGAGCGCTACCCGTGCAAGACGGATCAGCATACCAACCACTGAAAGTCCATTTACCAGCCTGCCCACTTGCTTTGCCGTCAATAGTAGTCCAAGAGGTAGTCGGCGCGCTTGCAAGCGTAGTTGCAGAACCCACCTTAGCAGTTACGCTCGCAACACTTGCCGCGTCTGTTGGCACGCTATAAGCAACCGCATCGCCTGAGAAAATGGAGTAATTTACTTTGTAGGTATCGGCCACAAAGGTCCATTTGCCGTAGACGGTCACCGTTTCAGCACTTTTAGCGCTTGCGCCAGCAGAAATAACCGGAGTGCCTGTGCACGCCGCATTTGTGTACCAACCACTGAAAGTCCACGTACCACTCTGGCTGCCAGATTTACCATCAATGGTAGTCCAAGAGGTAGTAGGCAAAGCAGCAAGGATGGTTGCAGAGCCTACCTTAGTAGTTGCGCTCTCAACACTTGCAGCGTCTGTCGGTACCTTGTAAGAAGCATCGGCAGAGCTAATAGAATAGTTCACCTTATAGGTGGATGCCACAAAAGTCCATTTGCCATAGACATTGATTGTATCTCCACTTTGAGCAGTATTACCTACGCTTGTAACTGCGCTACCCGTACAAGTAGCATCTGTGTACCAACCAGAGAAAGCCCACGTGCCCGCTTGGCTCGCGGCCTTGCCATCAATGGTTGTCCAGAGCGTTTTAGGAGCAGCGCTCAGCTGTGTTGCAGAACCTACCTTTGTCGTAGCTGAAGTAGGGTTAACAGCATCAGTCGGAACCGCGTAAGCGCTCGAGTCTGCCGAAGTCATAATATAGTTGACTTTATAGGTAGCAGGAGCAAAAGACCATTTGCCATAGACGTTAACGGTATCGCCCTTTTTGGCGTCTGCGCCAACGCTTACGAGCTTATCGCCCGTGCATGCTGCATTTGCATACCAACCATCAAACGTCCACGTGCCTTTTTGTCCTGTCGCAGTGCCATCAATAGTAGTCCACTCAGTTGTTGGAGTCTGCAAAGTCACAGCACTACCAGCACTTGCTGTCACTTTTGCCATCGTTGCGTCTGCTGGCACCGTATACGAGCTATCGGCAGCAGATGCGTTGTAGGCAAGGGTATAGCAATCAGCTGAGAAAGCCCACTTGCCGTATACCGTAATAGTGTCGCCTTCTTTAGCGGCGTCTCCAACAGAAGTTATCGGCGTACCAGTGCAAGATGCATCAGCATACCAACCGCTAAAGGTCCACGTACCT
>CAYNWQ010000080.1:0-6756 GCA_964400955.1 uncultured Gordonibacter sp.
TCTTGCTCGCAGGAGCTGGGGCTTTCGCGGGGGCAGAGGCGGAAGATTTCGCGGGCGCGGGCGCAGGAGCCTTTGCAGGCGCGGATGCTTTCGCGGCTGCAGGCTTTTTCGCGGCTGCAACCGTCTCCCCGTTGCCTTTCGCGGGCGCGGTCGTCGACCCAGTACCTTTCGCAGTTGCAGGCTTTTTCGCGCCCGACGCACTCGTCGCGTCCGTCGCACTCATCGTGCCATCACCTTTCATGTCAAGGGGCTCTAGCCTGTCCACCTGTTTATCTTTCTTTTTCCAAAAAGCTACCACGCAGTCGTAGTCTTTGTCTTTTGACACCACGTGAAATTTGTCCTTTTCGCCACAGGTACCAATCAGATAACCCAGATACGATGCCAGTTGAATATCAAGAGCGTTTTTGCCGGCTTTTACGTTTTGATAGCTCAGCTTTACGCCTTGTTTTTTCATCATGCTCAAAGTATCGAAAGCAATGCTTTTGCACTTGTTGGTGTAAAACAATATGACGTTGCTGCCTTTTTTGAAGCTCTTAATCTTTTTTAGTTCTTCAGAACCCACATTTTCGAAATCTATCAGGTAGTAGTTCATGGTTTGGGCCTTTCTTTTCACGGGGCGCGAACGTGGGGTGCGTGCGGGGTAGTGCGTGTCGGCTGGCGCGTGCACACTAGGTGCAGGATGCAAAGTACGTGGCGTGCGTGCGCCAGCTTGCGAATGGTGCGAGCGCGCAAAACGCGCGGGTGGTGCGAGCACGAGCATGCAAAGTGCACGCGTGGTGTGAGCACGTGCAATGCAGCCATTTTATCCTATTCTCTCGCAAAAACATAGTGCCAACTCCCGTGGTAAAAACGTGCCAACTCCCGTGGTTGAAATACGCCAACTCCCATGGTTGAAATACGCCAACTCCCATGGTAAAAAAATGCCAGCTCCCGTGATTTTGCAATTGAGAGTGGCTGTAATGCATGGCTCTTTTACCTTGACAAATGACAGTTTGCAACCCGATTTTTGACGTATGTGTGACAATTTGCAAACCTCGAGTCTGTAAATCAAGATTTAGACGCACACGTCAAGCTTGTCGGGTAGGCACACGCATTGACAGACACATCCAAGCAACATGCAGGGCGCACTCACCAAACGCGCCATGCATGCGCTAAACGTGTGAATTTCTGCACGCATGCAAAATTTTCGTTGACAACGCCTGCGCAGGGTGTCACAATAGCCTGTGCTGTTTCGACGTGCGCCGTTACCTCAGCTGGATAGAGGGACTGACTACGAATCAGTACGTCGGGGGTTCGAATCCCTCACGGCGCACCATTTCAGTAAGTATTCCGCAACGATTGGCTCAACCAACACGTGCGGTTTTTTTATCGGCTCAAGGAAAGGGACTTTGTTGAAGGTTCGAAAACAGAAACCTCACAGTAAGTAGCCCTCCTTCGGTTTCCTTATTTGCCGGCAGCCGAAGGGTGGCTGCCAAGCGCATCTTGCATCTTATCGCGATTTTACCCACTACAGACATCTCTATTACACGTGAGTATTAAGTTTGAGCGGCGCATGCATGATGCATGACAAGTAAGGAACCAGCTCATGCTTTATCTCTCACAAATGCTGGGAAAGCCCGTCGTGGACTCTACCGGCGAAAAAATCGGTACCATTTCAGATCTCGCCATCTCGACCGGCGAGGTATTTCCACGTATCACTAGCCTTGCCTTTCAAGGGCCTGGCAAAGTGCCTTTTATGATTTCGTGGCGCAAATACGTCGAGGAATTTACCGAAGACGGCATCACGCTAGCCGTTGAAGCTCACGATATCCGCTTTAGCTATTTGCAACCTGACGAGGTCTTACTGGCGCGCGATTTGCTCAACCGACAGATTGTCGACACGCAAGGCCTTAAGGTCGTGCGCGTAAACGACCTCAAGCTTTCGCAGTCGGGCACACAGTTGCGCCTGCTCGGAGCTGAGGTAGGTGTGCGCGGCATCTTGCGCGGGCTTGCCCCGTGGCTTGAGCGCGCGGTAGTAAGCGTTGCGCGAGCCTTTGGGAAAAAAATCGACGAGCAGATCATCGCGTGGAACTACATGGACTTGCTCGACCGCGACCTCTCTGAGGTGCAGTTATCAGTGACCCACAAACGCCTCGACGAATTGCACCCGGCAGACGTTGCAGACATCCTCGAGCAGCTCGACCCCCAGCAGCGAGCCAATGTGTTCAAACATCTCGACGACGCACAAGCAACTGATGCTATATCTGAGATGGAAGACGAATACCAAGCCGAATTTATCGACGACCTCGATGATGCGCGCGCGGCTGGCCTTTTGGGCAACATGGACCCAGACGATGCGGCCGACATCGTGCGCGACCTACCCTACGAAAAAGCGGAAAAGCTTTTGCGCCTCATGGGCGTAGAGGATGCCGCAGAGATTCGCCAGCTTTTAGGATATAAAGACGGCACTGCCGGCGGCATGATGACGACGCAGTTTGTGGCAGTGCGCGAAACCGACACGGTTAGAGAGACCATAGAAGTACTGCGCGAGCTCGACGAAGACCATCCGTCTGTACACTACGTGTATGTACTCGACAACTACGACAAGCTGGTGGGCATCGTGTCTTTGCGCACGCTTGTGCTGACCGATGATGCGAAACCTATTGGTGACGTGATGTTTAAAGACCTCATCACTGCAACCCCTGATGAAACCGAAGAAGACGTCTCGGCTGACATTTTCAAATACGAGCTTACCGCTATGCCGGTAGTTGATGAACACGGCGAGCTTTTAGGCATCGTCACAGTAGATGACGCGTGGGACGCCATCGAAGAAGACGTGAGCGAAGACAAACGTCGCATGAGCGCGGGTGCTATCGTGGGCATCGTCATGGCGGGGGTTTTGTTTTTGGGGCTCTACACGCTCGTGCTTTTGCGCATAGTGGGATACACTTGGGGCTAAGACAATGGTGTTAGCAAAGAAAGGCCGACTCAACGACGTGAACACCGTGCGCGGAGCTGCAGGTGCAGGCGCGCGAGGTGCTGCGGGCGCGACGGGCAGAGCCGCAGGCGTGGGCGCTGCGAATATGGCGGGCGCGCGAGGTGCTGCGGGCGCGACGGGCAGAGCCGCAGGCGTGGGCGCAGTGGACACCCGGAGCGCTGCGGTCGACACTCCGTCTACAGACACCCAAAAAACCAAGACTCCCAACAAGTTTTTGCTGATACTTAGCGCTATGGGTCCAGGCATCGTCACAGCTATGGCCGGAAACGACGCCGGCGGTATCTCCACCTATTCCACAGTTGGCGCAAAATTTGGCTTTGCAACGCTGTGGGTTATACCGGTAATGTGCGTGTTGCTCATCGTAGTCGAGATGACCGCTTCACGCATGGGCGCTGTCACTGGCAAAGGCTTTGCGGCGCTCATCCGCGAGCGCTTTGGCATACGCCTGACCGCTCTTGCAATGCTCGCGCTCCTCATAGGCAACGTAGCTACGACTTTTTCAGAATTTGCCGGCATTGCAAGCGGCATGGAAATGTTTGGTGTCTCGAAATACATCTCGGTACCCATTGCCGCTGTAACCGTGTGGTTACTTATCGTGGGCGGCAGCTATAAACGCGTGCAAAAAGTTTTTCTCGCACTCTCATTTGTATTTGTAACCTATGTCATCGCGGCTTTTATGTCATCTCCTGATTGGGAGGTCACGCTGAGCAGCACTTTTATCCCGCAGTTTGTGAGTGATCAGAGTTTTGTATCCCTCGTCATCTCTATGATAGGCACGACTATCGCCCCTTGGATGATGTTTTTCGCACAGAGCAATGTGGTCGATGCTGGCACAACGACGCGCGAACTCTTTTCCACAAAAGTCGATGCAATATCGGGCACTATCGCCGCATGCCTTGTAGCGTGGTTTATCATCGTCACCACTGGCACCGTGCTATATCCGCAGGGTATCGAGATAGAAAGCGCGGCGGATGCTGCGCATGCGCTTGCTCCATTTGCCGGCCAATACGCCGAAGCGCTTTTCGCGGTCGGTCTTATCGCAGCGTCGTTTTTGGCTGCATGCGTACTGCCGCTCACTACCGCATTTGTCATCTGCGAAGCATTTGGCTGGGAAGCGGGCATGTCTTTCAAATGGAAAGAGGCGCCTCTTTTCAAAAGCATCTTTACTTTTGTGATTGCCGTATCTGCGGTAGTGGTGTTGGTGCCGCAGATTAACCTGATGAGCGTAATGCTCACGGCTCAGTTTGTAAATGGCCTCATACTGCCGGTGCTGCTCGTGTTTATGGCTATCATTTCCGCAGATAAACGCATTATGGGAAAATATTGCACGCGCACCATCTCGCGCGTACTCATTTGGCTGACTGTGTCCATCGTGTCAGTACTGACTCTTGCCTTGCTCGTAATGCAAGTTTTAGGCATCGGGTAAGCAAAAGTACGAAAAAGTACGGGAAAGTGCGAGAAAGTGCGAGAAAGTACGGGAAAGTACGAGAAAGTGCGAGAAAGCGCGGGAAAGTACGAAAAAGTGCGGGAAAGCGCTCCAAAAAAACGTCCGCCCGAGATATTCTCTGAGCGGACGCAATTAGCAAGTGTTTAGTTATTGCGTTAGAAATGTTACTTTAGGAACGATTTGTCACAGCAGGCGCAGCAGCTTGCTCTAGCAGCTCCCGCGAAGAACTCGCTAGACAGGAGACAAAATAGCCCTCCGCATTTTCGGGGTCGTTTACGCATTTGACAAGCACATCAAGTGTCAAAAATCCAAAAAAGGTGTCGGTGCCGCTTTCGATAAGCTCGTAAGTGCGCTCGATGTTTTGTGCAACCTCGCTGTCCTCGCGCATGGCGCGTTTACTATACAAAGCATGCCCTGTATCATCGAGTGCCGACATCACCTGAAATACGCTTATCTCGCTGGGGTCTTTTGCCAAAAGGTAGCCGCCGTTTTTCCCCGGTCGCGCCTCTATGACACCACCTTTACGCAAAAGCTGCGCTAGTTGGATGAGATAGTCACGCGGGATAGACATAGTCTCTGCTATATCTCTTGATGAACAAACGCCTTGCTGTGATGCTAGATACAATACAATACGCATACCGTAATCAACCGAAGCCTTAAGTTGCACTTTCACCCACTCCTGTCTTTTTTGAGTCGCATGTGCCGTCAGTCCTGTATTGTTTTCAAATGAAACTTTGGTTCTGCGCTTTTTTGTTTTTGCTACGTTATATAGAGATGCAATATAACGGGCTGTGCTGTGCCAATCTGCGAAATGTCGTGCTGCGAAATAGCAATCCGCAATACTGCAAGTTGCGGTATTGCGAACCTGCAGTTCGCAGCCTGCGATATATACGCAAATTAGTCATTTTTCTCCCAAACATACGAAAAGACGCTAATACATCAGCGTCCTTTCGTATGCATGCTCTACTCGACAAAGGATACAAACACCCTGTCTTTAAGCACAAAAAGATTATAACAACACATGTAGGAAATTGAGGTATAAAACTAGATTAATAATAAGAATATTCCTGAATGTTATGCAAAAAAATAGGCAAAATGCTCCTGTGAGTGGCATGCGGACACACAGAGATGTAGTCTTGCAGCGACACGCTATAGTTATCATCTCCTGTGAGTGGCATGCGGACACACAGAGATGTAGACCTGTTGCAAGGCTATGTGTTTGGGTGAACTTGCAGCTATACTGTCGCTATGGACGAAAAACACGACACACGAAAACAAGTGCTTGCAGCACGCGACGCGATACCCTTACATGACAGGGCACGCCGCAGCATCGAAGCGAGCCGCGCGCTGATGAGTTATTTTGACTCGCAGGATGTGGGTGAATCTCGCTCGCAACTCGCGCGCGAGGTTACAACATCTCATAAGCGCTCCGTCCTTGTCGCGGTGTACGCCGCCATGAAAAGCGAGGTAGCTCTCGCGTCTTTTATTGCGGAGGCGTACGCGCGAGGCTGGCGCGTTTGTTTCCCAGTCATGATAAAGGATACTGCTGAGCGCACGTCCGCATCCGTCGCTACACCTGTGGCAGCTTGCACGTCTGCACCCGTCGCTACGCATACAGCAACTTCTACGATAACAGACACGCCTGCAAGCGTGCATAACGACGCAGTCAAACGCGCTCGCATGGAGTTTTTCGACGTGCCCGCGCACCTCTTTAAGCGTGCAAGCGAGCTTTTCCTGTCGCACCCTTTGCGGACCCACGCCACCTCTGACCTCGAAAAAAAGGGCTTTCGCCACATAAAGCCAGCGGAAATCGATGCATGCGTAGTACCACTAGTAGCTTTCGATGCGCACAGGTGGCGTCTAGGTTATGGCGGGGGAAATTATGACCGCTTCCTTGGTGAGCTGCGCGACGACGCACGTGTAGCCGGCATCGCTTTTGCGGAGCAAGAAATCGCGTGCGTTCCTAGAGAGCCCCACGACTTGCCCCTACCCTATATCGTCGTTGCTTAAATCACAACTTACACGAGATGCAGGAGGCGCATTATATTATTATCCCCTGCCCTATATCGTCGTAGCTTAAATCACACCCTCCCCTTGAACATAGTGTTTAAGGGGAGTGAAAACACTATGACGCAATAGGCGCTTACTTGTCATTTGAACTATAATGCAACAAGAAATACGAGCTGCGCTTTCGTGCGCTTTGTTGCACGTTCGCACGAAATGCCGATAACAAACCTAGAGGTTTTTGTGAGACAGTCTTCACCAAAACATAGTAATAAACAAACGGACGCGTCCTTTCGCGCGCGCACCGCATCTGCCCAGGTCGCATCTG
>CAYNWQ010000081.1:0-6756 GCA_964400955.1 uncultured Gordonibacter sp.
GATGCTTGGCGTGATGAACATGATTTCAAACGCGGGCAACATGCTGCCGTCAAGTGCAGGGATGAGCTGTTGAGAAACTATCGCTTGCAGAGACGAGGCGAGCTGTAAGCGTATTTGGCGCTGCTGTGTCGCCGGAAAAACGTCGATGATGCGGTCGATAGTGCCAGAAGCGTTGGTGGTGTGCAAGGTCGACAGCAGTAACTGTGCGGTCTCAGCTGCGGTGATGGCGGTGCTGATGGTCTCGTAGTCACGCATTTCTCCGAGCAACAAGATATCGGGTGCCTCGCGTAAAGCCGAGCGCAAAGCCTCGCCGTAAGTCGCTACGTCAGTGGGGATTTCGCGTTGTGTAACGATGCAGGTGTTGTGGCGGTGCGCAAACTCGATAGGGTCTTCCATCGTGATGATGTGACCGACGCGTTCATGGTTGAGGCGGTCAATAATGCAGGCAAGTGTTGTTGATTTTCCGGCACCAGCAGGGCCAGTGACTAGCACCAAGCCTTTTTGAAAACGGCTGCATTGCAATACTTCTTCGGGTATATGAAATTTCACCGGGTCAGGCAAACCAAAGGGGATGATGCGGATAACAGCCGATAGCGAGCCGCGCTGACGGAAAATGTTGACGCGAAAACGCCCGATGCCAGCGAGTGCAAAAGAAAAGTCGTCGTCGTGGTTGAGGTTGTCGTTAAAAAGCCTCCAATCACGGTCAGCTATCTGGTAGATGCCCTTTATAAATGACAGTGTTTGCTCGGGTGTGAGATCTTCGGTTTCCATGCGCATTTGACGCCCGTTTGCTCTATAGCATATAGGCAGCCCTACTACGACAAAAACGTCGGAAGCTTTAATGTCAATCATTTGCTGTAAAAAATTTCTCAGTTCCACGGGTTCACTCCTGTTCGCTTTTTTGCGTTGCTTGTTAGTATAACGTAAACGCGTTTTTGTTGGTCACTCATCGCTCGTTTGGTCTTTTAAGATTCTCCGGTCCAAAGTTTTTCAGTTGACTCTTCTGTCCAGTTTGTCGCTGTCTTCCACTTTACTATTTCATAGTTTGTGCCACTAAATTTAAGCTCGATAATCAGCTGCCGTCCTGATGGCGTCTCAAACAAAGCGTCGAGCACGTTGTTTTCAAGTGTGATTTCCACACTTGTCTCTTTGGCTGCATCTTGTGTTTGCGTCTGGATTTTATTCAGATTGCTGCGCACGCCACTCACTCCTTGTGCAAGTGCGTCATCTACCAAAGACAACATGGTTTGAGCAGCAACCTCGTTTGTATAAGTGTCGGTAGTAAAAGCGATTTGTCGCTCGGTTGATGCGGTGTTTGCACGAGCAGTGGTTATGGCTAAAGTCGCCATGACGGCCACGCATAAAGCGATAACAAAGACCAAAATGCTGATTGGTCCGATGCGCACACCTGAGAGATTTTGCGTGTGTTTCATCGCGCTAGTTCACCTCCGCTTGCTTGGTCTGTGCTTTTCGCGGCGGTCGATTCTGTGCCCGTCGTGCTGGTTGATTCTGTACCTTTAACGGTATTCGATCCGACATCCGTAGCGCCGCCCGACCCCACGCCTGCAGCGTTCGTCGTGTGATCGCTTAAATAGCGTGCGGTCTCTAGTTGATAAATTTCCTCTCCCTTATACGACACGCTAATCAGCGCATGATAGAGCGTACCGCGCGTGCTTTGCGTGGCGCTTATGTCACTTGTTACGGTATAGCTGCCGTCGCTTTCGGTAAAGGAGCCGGTAGAGATGGACGTTTGCGTGGCAAATTGCTCGGCTGTGCTCGTCGCAAGCGTGATGGCGCTTGCACGGTGCTGATCGTAGGCGTTGCTGGTGTAGGCGTAGCTAAACAGACGCACAAATATACCGAGACACGCCACCACAACGATAAGAATCACGAGCATTTCTATGATAAGGGCTGTGCCATGCCAAGTGCCCTGTTTGTTTTTTCGCGAAGAAATCGGCGTCACTTTGTCTAAAGAAAAGCGGCTTTTACCCGAAAAGGAGTAGTCGTCTACTTGCAAAGATTTCATTACGCCACACTCCCTTCGCTAACCTCGCTTGTCGCAGTATTGCCAGCAACCGTAGCACTTTCGCTCGCCGCACTGCCAGCAACCGTAGCACTTTCGCTCGCCGTACTTCCAGCCGTGACGCCACTAGCCCCGCTCGCCACATTGGTTCCCGCTTCCGAGCGTAGTGCTACCGACATTTCTCCTTGGTCGGTTGTCACGCTCAGCAGGCCGTTTTCGTAGTTAAACGAAAAAGTTTGCGTCTGTACTATCTTTGTCGCAGTCATGGGTAGATACGGATCGTCAGAAAAAGCGAGCTCTTGCACAAGCGCGCCTTCATAGAGATATATGCGCGTTTCGTAGTTTCCCGTTTCGAGTTTGTAGGTAAATACGATAGAAGGGCCTTCTGGTCCCGTCCCTGTCGCAAATGCGCCCGCTTCGTCAAAGGAACGCACGCGGTTTTGCAGGGAATTTAACGCGAGTCGCGCATCGTCGGTTGAGGTCTGCGTGGTGTTGATAGTGCGAAAAGCAACCGTGCCCATCCAGAGCGCCATCAGCAGCAATATGACAAACATGCCAAATAAAAGCAGCGTGAAATACTGCCCGACGTGCTGCGTCTGTGTGTGTTCGACAGGGGTGAAAAACGCGCGCCTTTTAGGTGGGGGCGCCTGTGTGGATGTTTGTTCGGGCATCTGTCCGTCTGCGCGCGCGGGTGTCTGTGTAGCCGCCCGCTCTGGTATCTGTCCATCCGTGCGCACGGGTGTCTGTGTAGTTTTGCGGGCGTGACGTGCTCTACTCATCGCGGATTCACCGTCACTGTTGGTTGGATATTGGCTGCAAATACGTTGTAGTTCACTACGTATTTGTCGCTGTCGTAGCGGATGCCGTATTTTTGCATCAGATAATCAAGCGAAGAAGGATAAGCACCCTCGATAGCATAGCATTGTTCCGCGGCATTTAAAACGCTTGTGCGGATGGACAAGGCACCTTGTTCTTCGAGCGAAGTATTGACCACGCGATAGCACACTAGCCCCAAAAGGATTGCTATGACGACAATCCATGGCAACACATTGCGCAGAAAATGCCCGCGCCTGTGCGCTTTGCTCGTTTCCTCTCTGTAGATGCTCTTCATCATAAGTGTGTGCCTACACTCGCATGTTAACCCAAGGAGCTCATGATGCCGATGAGGGGTAGCATGACAGCGATGAGCGTCGCGCCTACAGCGATAGTCATGAATGCTGCCATGATAGGTTCGATATTGTCGATGGCTCTATCAATCTGGTTTACGGCGTCCTCGAAAAATATATCTGAAAGCGAACTTAGCACTTCAACGAGGTTTCCGCTGACGGCGCCGATGGTTAGCATGCGCGAATACGCTGTTTCAAACACATGATTTTCAAATATCGCTTGCTGAAAACTGCGTGGGTTAGTAGGATCTACCATGTCTTGCAAAGTTTTCGACAGCTTTTTGTACAGTCGTCGATGATCGATCAAATCGAGGGAGTACTCCATGGAGCTATCAACATTTGCACCCGCCGAAAGATACGTCGAAAATGCCGAAGTAAAGCGGCTCAGGGCGAGCTGATACATTGCTTTGCGCGTAAGAGGGATGACTTCAAAAATCTTGATAAGCTTCAATCGTCCTTTTTCGGAACGTGCAAGTAAGGTGCCGGTGATACAAGCGACAGCGCAGATAACCGTGATAGCAAGCGCAATCACACCGACCGTCATTGACACGTTGAGAGAGTAAAATGACCCTAAGGTCAAGCTACCTGCAAACCCGGTGTAGACGTCAGAGAAAACCGGCAAAATAACGCCGATGGTAAAAGCGATGACGACAGCCATGATGCAAAAAAGAATCGCAGGATAGCTGATAGACTGACGTACTTTTGCAAAAAAGCGTGTTTCCTCGTTGTAGTACAGAGCCAGCCCGCGCAGTACTTCCTCGGTGCGTCCGGATTCTTCGCCCGCGGCGATAGCGCCAATCACATGGTGGGGGAAAGCGTGCGTCTTTTTAAGCGCTTCAGATAAAGGCGTGCCTGCTGCCACATCAACGTGTGCGATCGCACAAATCTCAACAAAATAGGTATCAGCGGAACTTTCGCTTAAAATGCTCAAGGCCTCGTCAGTTTGGATGCCGGCAGAAATCATGGCAGCAACGCTGTCACAAAACGTGCTAATGGCACTGCTGTCAAGCATTTGTTGGCTCATGTGTACTTCCTTTTCTCCAAAACGCTACCATAAACGTTGCGGAAATGACTGCTCATCGCCCTGTACTGTACAAACAATAGGCTTTTTTGTCATCATAAGCAAGCCAAAACCGTATTATACCTTCAGTTATACGCTAATAGACAAATCTGTCTACGTAATCATCTTTTCCTCCAAGAATTTGCGGACCGGCAGAAGCAAAGGCAGTATCGATGCGCGACCACTCATTTGCAGGCACGGTAAAGCTGACGTTTACCCACGTGCCTTCCAGATAAACCATGTTCCACGCGTGATAAATACTGCCTTCGGCTACATAGCCGGTTACTATCTTGGTGGGTATGCCGACGCTGCGCATCATGGCAGCGTAAAGCGCCGCAAAGTCAAAGCAGATGCCGCTTTTGTCGGTGTATGTTTCATCGGGGTCGGGTATATAGCCCGTTACGTTTTGCACCTGTTTTGCCTTATCGGTATCGTAGTCGATGTTTTCCACAATCCAGTTGTAGATGGCTTCTGCGGCTGCCGCTTGACTGTTTGCACCTTCGATGAGCGTCTGTGCTTCTTGAACACAAGCGCTATCCTTATCAAAATCGCAATAGATGCTTGGGCTCAAAAAAGGCTCAAATTCTGAGTCAAGCGTGACATCTACTGTTGTGGAAAAGAGCTGTATGTAGTTGTTGCCTTCGACATTTTGCATGACGCGCAGGGTGTAGGTGCCGTCTCCCATATTCATGGGAAAGGCGCTTACCTGTCCGTCGTTAGGCATGTCGTAGTTGTAGCTGCCGTCGCCACAAAGCACCTGAAATTTAAGCGTGCCTGAGCTCGTTGCGCTTGCGGTGATGTAGCCAGCGTTTGCGTTTGTGGTGTCGATGGCGCAGTCGTGCGCGCACTCAGCGTTGTCTTCGTTAAAGGTAATCTCGCGTATGGCAGGAGCGCTATAGCCGCCGGTGTCTTCTTGTTCGGTCGTTGTCGCGGCGCCGCATCCACTTAGCGTAAGTCCCGCCAAACCGAGTGCGAGTCCCGCTGTAAGCAGTAAAGTAAATGTTGCAATGTGCGCGAAACGGTGCAAAGGCGGCCAATCTGTATAGAGCGTCTCTTTTAGAGTCGCGTGACTTTTAGTTGCTTAGTATCCCTAGCTTGCTCTAACTTGCTCTCATTTGTTTTTTGGTATGCTCCGGCTTGTTTTAACTTGCCTCAGTTTGCTTTTTCGGCTCGCTTTTCGGCACGCTCTATATTTGTGTATCGCCTAGGTGCATATGCAGCGCATTTTAGCATAGTTTTGTCATACTTATACGGGAGTCTTTTTTGTGCTTGCAAAAACACGCCCGAAGTCGATTGTGGGGGCCAAACCTCACGTGCGAGGTGCAGAAAAAGTTTCATGCGCTACGACAGCGCAAGTGCATAAGCTATTCAGGGGCAATTGTTGCCTAATTGCTTATTTTTTCCACATATCAGATACTTTTTATGGGACAATTGAAATTAGCAGGGGCTCGTGTATAATACTCGTACTTTTTATGGGACAATTGTAATTAGCAGGGGCTCGTGTATAATACCCGTATTATTTTAACCTCTTTGGTTACTTGAAACTAAGGGACGAAGGGAAACGATGGTAGAAGAGACCGACGACATAGCTTGTTCTACGGCCGACGACGACTCTATTTGCGTGCGCACGCTCGGTGCTTTTTCTTTGAGTGCAACTGCTCAAAGCGTTGAAGACATGGGCGACGATGTTATAGAGATTACTGGTCGCGCGCGCCGCATCTGGTCGCTCATTGCTTACCTCGTGGTTCATCGCGACCGCGAAGTTTCAACAAGCGAGCTTATCGACGTTTTATGGGGAGATGACGATAAACACGCTGACCCTCTAAAAACCTTGCAGCACAATGTGAGTCGCGCGCGTGACACTTTAGTGCGTCTCGATTTGCCTAACGCACGTGAGCTTATCATCGCTTGCCCTGGAGGATACCGGTGGAACCCCGCGCGGGAAACGTCAGTTGACCTTGAGGTTTTTCAAGCGCTTATTGCACATGCCGCTGTCGCCGAAGACCTCGATGAACGCATCAATCTGCACAAGCGCGCTGTCGATATTTATCGCGGCGACTTTTTGCCCGGCTTTGAAAGCGAAAACTGGGTGACACCTATTAGCGCTTATGGCAGGTCGGCTTACGTTAACGAATGCCTTACTCTCACGCGTTTGCTGAGCGGCGAAGAAAACATGCCAGAGATTGTAAAGGTATGCGAGCGCGCGCTACGTTTTGCACCCGAATCAGAAGAGCTCAACATCCGCTATATCCGCGCGCTTACCGCTTCGGGTTGCCCTGAAAAAGGCATTATGGTTTACAAAAATATGAGCAAAGTCTTAAACGAAAATCTCGGCGTCGTGCCCTCTCCCGAGTTGCAACTTGCCTACGAAGAAGCCCACCAAGCGATATGCGGTGAGGCTATGCCTATTGATTCGATTCGCTCAATACTCGACGAAGAGGCATTTGACGGAAAAGGCATGCGCTGTGACTGGAGCTCGTTTCTCACGCTCGTGCGCCGCGAAGCGC
>CAYNWQ010000082.1:0-6723 GCA_964400955.1 uncultured Gordonibacter sp.
CGGTGGGCATATGCCACGTTTGCGCGTCTTGCGGGCGCAAAGACAGCACCGGTTCTAACACCTCGGGGATAACGTCACCCGCCTTGCGCACGATAACCGTATCTCCCACGCGCACGTCTTTGCGGTGCACCTCGTCTTCGTTATGCAAGGTCGCACGAGACACGGTAGAGCCCGCCACCGAAACCGGCACAAGTTCTGCTACCGGTGTGAGCACGCCCGTGCGTCCTACCTGCACCGTAATGTCACGCAGAAGCGTCGTTTTTTCTTCAGGCGGAAACTTGAAAGCTATCGCCCAGCGAGGCGCGCGGGCAGTAAAGCCCATGGCAGCTTGCTGCGCGAAAGAGTTGACTTTTACGACCACGCCGTCGATTTCGTAGGGCAAATCCTCTCTGCGCTCTATCGCTCGCTCGCAAAAAGCATGCACCTCTTCTGCGGTTTTGCAAAGTGCCACATCAGGGTTGACATGAAAGCCTGCATCGCGCAGCCACTGCAGAAGCCCCCATTGAGTGTCCGCCACAAGCGAGTGTTCATCTGCCACGGCGTACAAAAACGTAGACAGGTCGCGCATGGCGGTAATCTTAGGGTCTTTTTGGCGCAGGCTACCCGCAGCAGCATTGCGCGGGTTGGCAAAAGCACTACGCCCATTGTTTGCAGCGGCATCGTTGAGCGCGTTAAAGCTTGACTTGGGCATATAGACTTCACCGCGCAACTCAATTGCGCTCGCATCTGTCGTGATACCATCAAGTGCCTCTGCGCGCAAGCGCAAAGGTACATCGCGCACGGTGCGCATGTTTGCCGTCACGTCTTCGCCCGTCGTACCGTCACCGCGCGTAGCCGCGCGCACAAGACGATCGCCCTCATAAGTAAGCGCGATAGAAGATCCGTCAATCTTAAGCTCGCAAACCACATCAACCATGTGCCCGAAAGCCTCGACTACGCGCTCAATCCACGCGTCAAGTTCGCCAAAATCCATCGCGTTGTCAAGCGAATACATGCGACGTTCGTGTCGCACCGGCGAAAACTGCTCGCCTACATACCCGCCCACACGCTGAGTTGGGCTTGACGGGTCAATGAGCTCAGGGTTTGCCGCCTCAAGCTCGCGCAACTCGCGCATAAGCGAGTCAAAAGCACCGTCGGAAATCTCAGGTGCATCTTTAGCGTAATACAGGTAAGTGTGATGTTCTATTTCGCGCCTGAGCTGCTCTATGCGCACCGCTGCGTCGCTGGTGACATCTGCGAGCGTTTCCGCATCTAAAAGCGAGGGCTGCTCCATGTGTGGTGTGGGCTGCTCGGATTGTGCACTCGCGGCTTGCTCGGGCGTTTTCTCGATGTGTGATTGTGGCATATTTATAGTCGCCTCCGTTTGCGTTTCTTTTCGCTCAGGTAACTTTACTACATTTATCTTTGTGGCGGCAGGCAGGGCATCTATGTTGCCCACAATTTATACAGCCACCCAACGCGCGTCCTGATGCATACCTTACATGACTGCGATACATGCATTTCTTCAAATGTTGCTCAAGTAGCGCTCGAGGTCTTTTTCCCAGTTGCGCGGAAAAAACCCACTAGCTTTGAGTTTTGTGAGGTCAAGTGCACTATGATGCGGTCTGGGCGCAACGGGGCTTTTTGCGCAAGCGCAGTAATCAGCCGTGCTCACCGCTACGACTTTATCGCCGTTGCCGTTTTTAGCGTCAAAGCAAACTCGCGCGATATCAGCCCAACTCTTGACAGCACCATCACCGGTCATGTTGTAGATACCAAAAGCGCAAGGCGCACTTGGCTCCACGTCTCCCTCACGATAGCCCAGCAACCAAAAAATCGCTTCGGCCGCTTGGTCTGCAAAAGTCAGGCGCCCTAACTGATCATCCACCACACTTAACTGAGGCATGTCTCCCGCGGCGACCTTGTCTGAAAGCTCGCACATGGTTTTCACGAAATTGCGCCCATCACCGACAATCCAGCCGCTGCGCACGATGTAGTGCTTGGGTGCAACGGCGACCGCGAGATCGCCTGCCGCCTTACTCTGGCCGTACACACCCAAAGGGCTTAGGGGTTCATCTTCGGTATGCAACTCTACCGCCCCGTCAAACACATAGTCGGTGCTTATGTGCACAAGCGTGAGATCGTGCTCGGCACAGGTATGCGCAAGCAGTGCAGCACCCGTGGCATTTGTGCGCCAGCAATCGGGGCGACCCGCAGACGTCTCAGCCTCATCCACAGCCGTATAGGCGCCACAGTTGATAACAGTGCCGTAGAGATCCCAATCAATACTAGCGTAGGCTGTTGCATCAGAAAAATCGAACTTATCGCAGTCAGTAAAGTCAAAGGTATCCGCAATGCCACGCTCATCAGCAAGTGCGCGCACAGCGCGACCCACTTGGCCGTTTGCGCCGGTCACGAGTGTGCGGCGAGCTGGCATGGGCACAACGTTTGAAAGGTTTGGGTGGCACAAATCGTCCTTACTCACGATAGCTTCATCGAGTGGAATAGGCCACTCGATACCAAGCGCAGGGTCGGCCAAGTTTACAAAAGTGTAAGTTTTCTTCAGCTCGGCAGACCAGTGAGCATTTACGAGATAGGTGTATGCCGTGCCGTCCTCAAGCGCCTGGAAACTATTGCCTACGCCGCGCGGCACATAAATGGCTTTGCTCGGATCAAGTGTGCAGGTAAAACACTTGCCGAACGTTTTACTGCCAGCGCGCACATCAACCCAAGCGCCAAACACCCTGCCTGCAGCAACCGATACGAACTTATCCCATGGCTCAGCGTGTATTCCGCGTGTTACTCCTGCGTCGGCATTAAAGGAAATGTTGTTTTGCACAACGTACATATCAGGTATACCCAGTTCACGCATTTTGGCGCGCTGATAGTTTTCCTTGAACCAACCGCGCGCATCACCATGTACGCACACATCTAACAACTTAAGACCGGGGATGCCCGTCTCATGCACTGCGAGGGGTTTTTCGTATTCGATGTCTGCCATTGACGCAATCCCCCTTAGCGACCCTGTGCCTTGTACTTGGCCTCGGTTGCGGATTTGACAGGACGCCACCACCACTCGTTTTCGCAATACCACTCAATAGTGGCACGCAAACCTTGCACAAAGTCAGTATGTTGAGGCTGCCAGCCAAGCTCTCGACGCAACTTCGTCGAATCGATGGCGTATCTTCGGTCGTGCCCAGGGCGGTCGCGCACCCAGTCAAAATCATCAGTGCTTTTGCCCATACATCTAAGTATCGCTCGCATCACATCAAGATTACTTTTCTCGCCATCAGCGCCGATAAGATAGGTCTCGCCTGCGCGCCCGCGTGTCAATATCGTCCACACAGCAGATGAATGATCATCGGTATGTATCCAATCGCGCACGTTTTTCCCATCACCGTAGAGCTTAGGTCGCGCGCCACACAAGATGTTAGTGATTTGACGCGGGATAAATTTTTCTACGTGCTGATAAGGACCGTAATTGTTGGAGCAATTGCTTATGGTAGCACGCATTCCATAAGTGCGCGTCCATGCACGCACGAGCATATCACTTGCGGCTTTCGTGGAGCTATAGGGACTTGACGGCTTATAAGACGACTCTTCAGTGAAGCGCGTCGGATCATCTAGTGCCAAGTCACCATACACTTCATCGGTGCTCACATGATGGAAACGCACGTCATATTTGCGCGCAGCTTCAAGCAAACAAAAAGTACCCTCTACATTGGTGCGCAAAAAAGGCTCAGGGTCTGCGATAGAGTTGTCATTGTGGCTTTCTGCTGCATAGTGCACGATAGCATCATGACCAGGCACGATGCGCTCTAGCAAGTTTGTATCGCAAATGTCACCCACTACGAGCTCCACGCGCTCGTCAGGCAGGTCTGCAATGTTTTCGCGCCTACCAGCATAGGTGAGCTTGTCGAGCACCGTGATGTGTACGTCTGGATGCTCGCGCACTACATAGTGCACGAAATTAGAGCCGATAAAACCGCAACCACCTGTCACGATGATATTTTTCGGTTCAAACACACAAGACATACCCTCAACCTCCCTCAACACAAACACACTTTGTCAGCGATACTAAACTCCACACCTGTCATCATGACCTGCTCTTCTCAATGGTGGACGTGCTGAGCTCTCTCGCTCGTTTCAAGCTACAAGCTCGACGCCATTTTAGCTTACGTGGGCGCTCGATTTCTGTAACGATTTCCGCATAGGCATTTTTTGCGCAAAAAGCTGCGCGTGCGCCCGGCGCAGCTGCAAGCGCCAAACGCTTCACCTGCTCAAAATCGCAAATATCGCGCTCAATTGTGCGAGATAGGGCGCACACATCTCCAAGCGGATAAATGCTACCTATACCAAAAATCTCATGAGAGCTGATATGCCCTGAGCAGCTAGAAGCGATAACCGGCGTGCCGTTCATGGCAGCCTCCGCAAAAACGCAACCAAACGTTTCTGATTTCGAAGGCAAAACCACGATATCTTTAGGTCCGACTTGCGTCCAAGGATGCTCGAGAAACCCAAGAAACGACACCCCTTGCAAATTCATGCGCTCTATGTAGTCGTCGCACGCATCTTTGTATTGCCCCGAGTGGTCGCCTATGAAAATCAATTCCAAATCATCTCTTAGCGCCGCCGGCAATAAAGCGTAAGCTTTAAGGAGCTCTCGTTGGTTTTTGTTTTCAGTAACAAGTCCGATACAAACGAGGCGATGTTTAGAAGTAGCAGTTACAGGTAAAGATGCCTCGGCGTATTCAACGCACGGGAGAAACGAGCCCACCCTATACGGAGAAAAGAGCTCTGAGAGATGAGTATTAAGCGCTCCGGCTACACTCAATACCGCATCAGAGGCTTGCGCGATGAAGCTCACTTTGTTTTGATAATACGCGAATTCTTTCTGCGGAAACTCGTGAATAAGCCAGATGTGCTTTACCCGAGCAGCCCTCGCAGCGACAGCGCCATGGTAGATATTTACGGTATTAGTGATGACAGTGTCGATGTTATTTTCCCTGATAATCTTGGTGAGCTCAGCAACCGTGCGCACATCAGCCGGCGAGTCTGCCACTAAAGTCGCATCCCCGATTGGCGCGTCAGGCCACCAACGCAGCCCATCCACGCGCATTGGCTCGACACCCGCCTGCTGCATAGCATCACGATAAGCAGACTCGATGCTTGGGAAAAAAGCAGGATAAGCGTTGAACACTGCATAACCCTCACCCACCAAATAGCTCATGAGCTTGTGCGCGCTGCGTTCTGCACCGTTGCCAAAATCACCCGTAGGAGATATAAAAAGAATGCCTGCCATGCACCAAATCTTTCTGACTATGAGGTTTTGATGATAAGCTCACGCAATTGCGCGGCGTCGTAGCGTTTTTTGCGGCGTGGTTTCTTGTTGCTCGCGACCTCATCAATGACCTGCGCGTATGCGTTCTGCGCAGAAAATGCATCGCGCACAGCAGGCGCAGCTGACACGGCTTTTACCTTTTCGTCTATAAAATTTTCAAGCATCTCCCGTATCGCACCCACCAACTCACGCACGTCACCACACGAATAAAGTCTCCCTGCACCAAATAGTCTTTTCACCGTAACAAAGCCAGGATTGTCTGATGCGATAACAGGCACACCGCACATGAGAGCTTCGGCATACACACACCCAAAAGTCTCAGCTTTTGAAGGCAAAACCACGATGTCGCGCTCAGAAATAAAGGCCCAGGGGTTTTCTAAGTGCCCCGCAAAAGAGACCTTTGTTAGGCCACAGCACTCGATGAAATCGTCGCAAAGTCTTCGGTAGGCACCGTCATCGCCATCGCCTCCTATAAACACAAGCTCGGGTACTTGGAGCTCGGGCTCCCAAGGCGTAGGCACTTGGGACTTGAACTCCCGGGGCTCGGGTTCCCGGAGCTTTGGCTCCTGGGATTCGCAAGCGCGAAGCTCACGCGCCTCGAGCTCTTCGACAAGTAATGCATACGCGCGTAAAAGCTCAAGCTGGTTTTTTCTCTCAGAGATAAGGCTGACGCACACGATACGCTTATGCAAACTCATAGTTTGTTCGGCGTGCTCCTTTTCCTTGCGATCAAGCGAGCAAATAGAGCTCTCATCGGGTACCTCGCCAGGGTTAGTATAAGGCAAAAAGGTGCCGATTTTTCGCCCCTCAAGCAGAGGCTCAAGGCAGGCGCGCAGTGTGCCTTCGACGCAAAACAAAGCATCAGAGCTGTCACTTATAAACGGCACTTTGTTGCGATAATACCCAAATTCACCCTCGGGATACTCATGGATAAGCCAGATGTGGCGAACGTTTTTTTCCGCTGCAGCGAGTGCACCATGATAGATATTAACCGTATTAGTTATAACCACGTCAACCGAGTTTGCGCTTATAATCTCACCTATTTTATCAACCGCAGCAAGGTCTGCGGGCGCATCGGGCACTGTGTTGATGTCACCACCCGGTGCATCGGGCCACCACCGTAGCTCAGGGATACGCACAGGCGTAATACCGGCTTCACTTAGGGCACTGCGATAGGCAGCCTCTGCGCCCGGCGCATAAGCAGGATATACGTTAAAGACGCGATTACCCTGCTCGACTAGCATTTTCATGAGCTGAAAGACACTGATTTCTGCACCGTTAGAAAAGTCGCCCGTGGGAGAGATAAAAAGGATAGAGTGCGCCACCGTCTTCTGCTTAGCGTGCGAAAGGCATGCGTGACGTGAACACCCCAAGCTCGAGGCTACACGGCACAACCATCCTCG
>CAYNWQ010000083.1:0-6689 GCA_964400955.1 uncultured Gordonibacter sp.
GATTATGAAAGAGCAGGTTTAGGCAGCCTTTAGATGTTTTAATCCCCAAACCCCAACCTTGCCTCCAATCCCCAAACCCCCAAATCTCACCCCCGAAAGCCGCAAGCCACTCATACAAACTTCGCTATTTCTTATTGTGAAAAATGCCCATGTTGTGTATCATGTGGTGTGCTGCTGAGAGACACACAAGGGCTTGTGTTTACGGGCTCAATACATCTACCAATCGGCATCTCTCGGCTTTTCATATTGCATACAAAAATGAAAGAGAGAGCTATGTGTGCCATCAGTTGGCAAAAGGGAAAAGACTATCAAGAGATTATCTATGAAACCGCAGAAGGTATCGCAAAAATCACGATAAACCGTCCACAGTGTCGCAATGCGTTTACTCCACTTACCGTTCAAGAGCTCTACGACGCTTTTACGCAAGCGCGCGATGATAGCGCTATTGGCGTTATTATCTTGACGGGCAAAAATCACGGCGGTCGTCACGAAGACGAGGCATTTTGCAGCGGTGGGGATCAAAAACGTCGCGGTAATGGCGGGTATGTGGGCAAAGATGCCATCCCGCGTCTCAACGTGTTAGACCTGCAGCGTCTCATACGCGTGGTGCCAAAACCGGTAATTGCAATGGTTAACGGATACGCTATTGGCGGCGGGCATGTGCTGCATATCTTATGCGATCTCTCGATCGCTGCTGACACGGCAAAATTCGGTCAAACCGGACCTAAAGTGGGCAGCTTTGACGCTGGATATGGTGCGGGTTATCTTGCCGCTATCGTCGGTCAAAAGAAAGCGCGCGAAATATGGTATCTTTGCCGGCAGTATAGCGCCGCCGAAGCGCTCGAGATGGGACTGGTCAACAAGGTCGTGCCTTTCGATGAGCTCGAAGATGAATGTGTTGCGTGGGCGCGCGAAATGATGCAGTTTTCTCCGATGGCTCTGCGCTTTATGAAGGCGTCCTTTAACGCGGCAACAGACGGCTTGGCGGGCTTGCAACAACTTGCAGGAGATGCAACGCTTTTGTACTACACAACTGATGAAGCCAAAGAAGGCCGCGACGCTTTCAAGGAAAAACGTGCGCCTGATTTTTCGCAATTCCCTAAGTTTCCCTAGGATATACAGCATAGATGATTTCTGCATTTGAAAGTATGGTTCGCACTAACCCAAACAGGGTTTGCTTTACTTTTGTCGATAAGCAAGGCAAAACTGAGCGCTATACTTTCAAACAAACGCGACTTATTGCTGCAAGCCTCGCTCGCAAGCTGCAAAGTTTAGGTGTGCACCGCGGCGATTGTGTGCTCATAGATTTGCCCAACTGTCCCGAGTTTGTATTTTTGATGCTGGCTTGTGCGTATGGGTCGTTTACTTTGGTGCCGCTCAATAATCGCCTTACTTTATTGGAAAAACAATCACGCCAACATGAGCTTGAGCGCACAAATCGTATAAAGGTTGCCATATATATTGACAGCTTTAAAGCAAAAAGGCTGCTCAGGCAGGCCAAGGCAGACCTGGAGGGGGCTAGTCGTACCCGCATTATCTTAAGCGCGCAAAGAGACGCCGAAGAAGAAGCGATTCATTATGCAGAAAGGCAGGCTCATCTTTTTGATGAGGGAGACTGTGCGCTTGTGATGTTTACTTCGGGCACAACGGGCAAACCAAAGGCGGTTGCTCTCACATGGCGGCAGTTGCTGTCGTCAGCTCGGCTTTCTAATGCTTCGCTTAATAGGGAGGCTGGAAGTGTGTGGCAAGCAGCGCTTCCGCTCTATCACATTGGTGGTGCGCAAATCGTCATACGAAGCATCTTAAATAAGACACCCTTTATGCTCTACGAGCGTTTTGACGCGCGTCGCATATTATCGGATGCGCTCGTGACAGGCGCTACACATCTTTCGGTGGTAGACAAAATGCTGCAAGATTTGTTGGCGGTCGATGATCAAGGTGCGCTTGCAAACTACCAGTGCATTCTTTTGGGCGGAGGCGCTCTCAACCGTGCGACGCTTGATGAGGCCATGAATGCAGGTGCGCGCGTATATGCAAGTTACGGGATGACCGAGACAGCTAGCCATGTAGCTCATGAGCTTGTTACGCAGGCATTTGACGGTGGATTGCAGCTTATGGGTGGTTACATAGCGCGCATTGTTGATGCTGATGGACAGGGGTTTGGGCGTCTTGCTCTCAAAGGTCCGGGTTTGTTTTCTGGTTATCTTAATGCGCACGCGGCATTTACTATCGACGGGTTTTTCTTGACAGGCGACACCGCAGCACTGCGCGGTGGCAAGATATATGTGAAAGAGCGTACGGATGACATGTTTGTTTCCGGTGGCGAAAATGTTTACCCCGCAGAGATAGCCGATAAGCTCAAAAGTGTTGCAGGCGTGACAGATGCGTATGTGTTTGGGGCACCGGATGCGAAATGGGGACGCCGTCCGGTAGCGTTTATCGAACGGGCTGCGAGCACGACTTCAACTCGGGATGCGAGCGCGACTCCAACTCGGGCTGCGAGTCCGACTTCGGTTGAGTCTGCTCGCCCCGAAAATACCGATAGAGCGCACACGAACTCTCGTGAGTTTTCGGCTTACGTACATGAAAGCCTTAAATCCCAGCTCTCAAAGCTCTATATGCCACGCAATCTTTTTACTCTTGAAAGCTTGCCGCGTACAGGTATTGGAAAGATAGACAGAGCAGCTATTCAAGATATCTATAACCAACGCATTGAGATAAAACGTATTACACTTTATCTGGTGCGCATTCCTTTTTTCGCCCTTTAAGACTGCGAAAGCGACGCTTGATTATCGCGAGTCACTTTTGGTGGAAGTGTGTGACCATGCGGGTCGCACCGGTCTTGGTGAGTGCGTGGCTTTCGCGACTGACTGGTATTTGCCTGAAACCATCGAGCAAGACGTGCGCCTACTGCGCGAGATTATAGGCCCTAAAGTGCTAACGGAAGTGTATTTGCATCCTCGAGAAGTGGCGGCATCTTTTGCTGATATGCCCGAAGTGGCAACTTTTCCTTTGGCGCTTGGGGCACTTGAACCTGCGCTGTGGGATTTATACGGCAAGATAATAAAAAAGCCTCTGTGGCAGCTTATTGCCGAAGAAGTAGATTTGCCTGTGAGTGCGGCCGAGGCGCCAGCAACTCCTACAACTCCTGCAGCTCCCGCAACTCCTGTACCCCCCACAACTCCCACAGCTCGCGCGACCTCATCGGGCGCGCCCTCTGCGCAGCCCTCGCATGACCGTGTTATCTTCGCAGGTGCGGTTGTGGGCATGGGCACACCTGCAGAAACGGTTGAAACCGTAAGGCGCTGCGTAGAGGCAGGATACAAACGCGTGAAACTCAAAATAGCACCTGGTGCTCTTGCCTGTGTGCAAGAGGTGCGTGCGGTATTTCCTCATCTCGTGTTGACGCTTGATGCAAACCAAAGCTTTACCGAGCATGACATGGCTGAGTTGCGTGCACTTGATGCATGTGGCGCTGCTTGGATAGAGGAACCGCTTGATTTAAGTCGCATCTCTCAGCGCGGAGGAAAAAGCGCGGTCTATGCTCAGCTCGCGCGCTTGCAGCGTGCGCTTTCTACTCCCATATGCCTTGATGAATCATTTAGTTGCGCGGCTGAAGCCTATGAGGCACTAGAGCACCCTGAGCTGCGTTGCTTTGCTATTAAAATTGGCAAGTTTGGTGGTGTCTCAGGGGCGCTTGATTTCGTGCGCACGGCACAGACACGTGGAGCACGTGTCTGGATGGGTGGCATGTACGATACCGGTATTTCGAAAAGACTGCACGCGGCGTTTCGGATGCTTCCCGGTATTGATGTGCCCGGCGATATTGGTGCGACATCGCGCTATTTTTCAACTGATGTGTGCGACCCGCCTTATGAGGTGACGAGGGGAAATGTTACCTTAAACACCGAAGGAAATGCATACGGGCTTGGGTGCGTGCTGTGTCGGCCGGCTTTAGCAAACGTGCAAGTCAACCAGTTCGAAATAGCGTAACCTATCTCCCGCAAACCCTAAGGCGTCCTTTGCAATTTTTTAAGCTGCACATCTGTGTATGCTTTTCGCGCATAAACTCTTGTATACATGTAGGGTATAAAATGGTTCGCCGCAGCCCTAACGTAGAATTTTCATTTCAAACAATCAACAACGCCGTTAAATGTTAAATGTTAGATATTTTTAAAAAATTATGTTTGAACAATTGCCCTTTACGTGAGAAGGAGTAGAATAACGCAGTTAAAAAAGCGACTTATAGAAGGGCGTATAAATGAACGGAACAAAAAACTACATCTCGTTTGCAAAACATTTGCTAACGGTGTTCGTCGTTCTTGCACTTGCAGTAGGCTTGGTGCCTGTCACAGCATATGTAGAAAACGAAGTTCAGGGGGGGGCAAACCTTGCATATGCTGAAACTTACAATGTTTACTATGAGTATGGTAGTACTAAGCCCACCAAGAAAGACGTTTTTGACAGATTGAATGGTGTGATTGAACCTTGGTCGGCTGAGGCTACAAACTACACACTCTTTGATGATGATGGAAATTATATTGAGATATCCTGGAAATTTGATAAGGATGTTCCTTTCCCAGTTTACAATTTTGGCCATGGTCAATCTAAATACTCTGTTTCTTGGATTGGCAGCTTGAATAGTGCCACGTTGTACCTTCAAGAAAAAGTTACTAACAATGATCCAGAAAATGTAACCTACGATGGACAAGAGCACAAGTGGGAGCCAGTAGTAACAGCTGCTGTGAACAGCAGAACGTTATCTAAAAATAACAACTACACGGTTAAGTATTATCGCAATGGTGTAGAAACTAACGACTTCACAAGTGCTGGTACTATTACAGTGAAAATTCAAGGTCTTAATTCCCAAGGTGCAGATGATTACAGCTACTATAGTGCCGAGCGCAGCTATACCATTTCGCCGGCAGATGTAACAGTTGATGTTGCGGGTAAATCCGATACCGTAACCTACAATGGCAAAGAACAATCTGTTTTAGGCTATGAAGTAACAAACACAGGTTCTAGTCTTTATACTGCAGATAAAGTTGCTCTTAAAGATGGCGTAACAATAGAAGCTAAAGGAACAGATGCTGGCACATATGAATCAGTTTTGTCGGCAGATGATTTTGTTAATACAGACGCCAACTTCAATGTTACCTTCAATGTTACTAATGGTGCACTAACCATTAACCAACGCGCTATTGAAGTTAAAGACTCATCTTCTGTTGTTTACAATGGCAAAGAACAAGTGCTTAACATTGAAGCGTCAAAGGCTACTGGTCTTGTAGAAGGTCATGAACTTTCACTTGATAACGCTCAGATAAAAGGCACAGAGGTTGGTTCATACGACAAAGTTTCTGAATACAAATGGAAAGTGATGAATGGAGACATTGATGTAAGCAAGAACTACACCATCAATGTATCTGGCAAGCTAACCATTTCAGAAGAAACCCCTACAGTCCCACAAGCTGACGAACCCGCAATCCCACAAACTGGCGACTCTACCATGATTTTTGTAGGCATTGCTTTAGGTGTTGCAGCGATGGCTGCAGCTTTGCTTGCTTTCTTGACTACACGCAAACTCCGCGGTAGCGCAAGACGTTAATTTGCCACATAACAAAGTAAGTAAATTAAGGGCTTAACCGTTTGGTTAGGCCCTTTTCTTTGTTGTTTTATAATATCAAGTCTGATTTTGGTCCAAGATTTCCACAGCACTCCCGACCTCTGTTTGTCCGCCTTCATTTCGATGAAGCACAAGCCATGCACATGTATGTCGCCTAGGTACTAGCTTTCGTGTCATCCGAGACACGACGGAGAGGAAAATGGGGGAGGTCAAGAAAACGCAGCAAACTTGAGCTCCTGCAGCCCTAGAATGAGTCATAGTGCTTATAATGAAAAGGGCAACAGGCAAACCTAACGCTTAAATTTGAAGGATTGAGATAAGACAATGATTTTATATTTTTCGGCAACGGGAAACAGCAGATATGTGGCAGAGAGGGTTGGAGCAGCAATCGGTGAGGAAGCTGTATCCATACAAGACGCGTCAGCACAACAACTGACAAACGTATCAGGAATAGTGTCACCGGCCTATGCTTGGGGTATTCCTTCTATCATGGATGAATTTCTGCAGACACATACAATTAAAAAAGGTGAGCATCCGCTGTTTTATATAGTCACATATGGAACAACACCCGGTCAGAGTCGATATTGGGCAGAAAAGGCGCTAAGAGTTGGGAGTGGTATTTCTTTTGATGTCGCATATGGGGTGCGTATGCCAGATACTTGGACACCGATGTTTGATTTATCCGACAAAGACAAAGTCGCAGAAATCAATGCAAAAGTTGAGCCGCAGCTAGACGAAATCATAAAGCTCATAAAGGGTGAAGAACGAGGGAACCATATAAAAAATCGACTTCCGGCTATCGCGAGGGTAGTGTATCGACCCTATTACAACATGATGCGCAAGACCAAACACTTTTTTGTAGAGGATAACTGCACAGGCTGTGGTTTGTGTGCAAAGAAATGCCCTGATAGGGCAATTGAAATTAAGGACGGAAAGCCAGTATGGGTCAAAGACAAATGCGTTATATGTTTAGGGTGTTTGCACAGATGCCCTAAATTTGCAATCCAATATGGAAGCAAAACAAAAAAACATGACCGCATGGCCCCTTTTGCGTGAATAGGCAGTT
>CAYNWQ010000084.1:0-6663 GCA_964400955.1 uncultured Gordonibacter sp.
TGAGCAAGTTGCCCCTCAGTGCGAAAAACTTGACATACAATATAGTCCTTCTTGGCTAGAAAAAGAGGATGAACTCATCCACAACAATCAAAAGAGTCTTTTTTCTCTTAAAAGAGCAGACATCAAAGAGTATTTAGTTAGTGAGCTTGCGATGCGAAAGGGAGAAGAGCGCGCACGAAAACGGGCAGTCGTTGGACCTCATAGCGACCACATAGATTTTTTTATCAACAAAAAGCCCGCTGCCGCTTTTGGTAGTCAAGGACAGCAAAGGCTTTGTGCGCTTTCTTTTAAAATGGCAGAAGTGAGTGTTATTGAGGAAATTATTCATCAAAAGCCAGTGCTTTTACTTGATGACGTAATGAGTGAGCTTGATGAAAATCGCCGGCGGGCGTTGATGGAGTTTATAACTACCGAAGTACAAACATTTATTACCACGACAAATCTGAGCTATTTCACTTCCGAAGAGATCGCGAGTGCTAAAGTTATAAAACTCCCACTTAAAGATAGTGTTCTTTAGGTGACACGTTTTTATGGAAAAGGATGGCAATGAAAATAATTTCTCAAGACAGCGAGCGGTTTAAGAAAACAGTAAGGTTAAAGGATTTAAACACAACGATTCTTTCAAAGCTCGGCGGAACATCTGATACCGCGCGCCTTGAGATGAGGCGGGCGAAAGGAAACGCCATTTGGGGAAGTGTCACAAAAGAAGTCTTTCAAGAAGCAGCGAACTTTATCCTTACTCATACAAATGCGGTATACATTATGTCAGGTGAGAAGGGCTCTTTAGTGAAAAGATTTGATCGCCCGGCTTCTGCAAACCAAATGATAACTACAGGTAAAGTGCTCGTTGTGTATTCCGATGATAGCATGGCGCGCTCCGAACTTGACAATCGGCAAGAGCTTATAAAGATGAAATTTCACACTGCGGGTGAAAAAATAGAGCTTGTTAAGATAATTCCTTCTGTCAATAATATGAAACTGCGGCACCCCTTTGCAACAAAACAAAATAACCCCACCGCAAACGAAATTGTAGCACCTAAACCAATACTTCCCAAAGAAACGTGCGACTCGCTCGCTGAAAAGGTGGAAAACCCCACAGTGCGCGAATCAATTACGCGCGCTATGACGGCTTTTACGAAAAATTAGTGCATTTTACAAGTAAAATCATCAATCTCATACACATCGTCGATTAGAGCGCCTCAGAAAAGCTAGAAAAGGCATGAAAATTAGCACTATCAATAGAGTTTGTGGTATACTTCGCAAAGTTGCAGAAAAGTAGGGTGGTTTGTGCGAGTTAAAACAAAAATCCGGCGTATCATATCAGCCGGTTTTTTCATGTTGAGACGACAAAAGACTTACCACATTGTAAGAAAGCAAACTACTTATTTTTGTTTTTAAAACCTACTTCGGCCTATCTTTGAAAACTTCTCTTTGTTTTCAAAGCGATTATCTGTGACCTGTTTTAGTAGACGCGCTATCAAAGGAGTTTGTCAGTGGCAAAAAAACCCGATCATTATGATGGTTCTGACATCCAAGTCCTCGAAGGCTTGGAGGCGGTGCGAAAACGTCCGGGCATGTACATCGGATCTACTGGACCTCGAGGCTTGCACCATTTAGTGTATGAGGTGGTGGACAATTCAGTAGACGAGGCATTAGCTGGGTATTGTGATCGCATAGAAGTATGGATTCACCCCGACAATTCTATTACTGTTACCGACAACGGGCGTGGCATCCCGGTGGATAAGCACCCTAAGGAAAAAATCCCTACCGTTGAGGTAGTTCTTACTATTCTTCATGCTGGTGGTAAATTTGGTGGTGAGGGATATAAAGTATCAGGAGGCTTACACGGCGTAGGTGTTTCGGTGGTAAATGCTTTATCCAAAAGGGTTGATGTCAACGTAAAGCGTGATGGTTTCGAATACGAAATCAACTTTGACCACGGCAAAACGAGCCAAAAGTTGCGTCAGATAGGTAAAGCAAAAGGCACAGGTACAAAAACTACGTTTTGGCCAGATCCTGAGATATTTACTGAAACGACTATTTATGACTACGACACTTTGGCAAATCGTTTTCGTGAAATGGCGTTTCTTAATAAGGGACTCAAAATCATACTACACGACGAACGCGCAAACCCAGGCTCTGTAGTAAGTGATCTTGCACCCGAACCGCGCACGGAAACTTTCCAATATGCGGGTGGCATTATTGACTTTGTAAAATATCTTAATGAGGGTAAAGAGACGCTCAACAAGCCGATTTATTTTGAGGCTGAAAACGAAGACGGCACGGTTGAAGTTGCGATGCAATGGTCAACTTCGTACTCAACAAACTCGGTTATGGCTTTTGCCAACAACATCAATACTCATGAAGGTGGCACTCATCTTGATGGATTTAAGCAAGCGGTTACTCGTACGGTCAATGATTATGCGCGCGGCAAGGGGATATTAAAAGAAAAAGATTCCAATTTGTCGGGTGATGACACGCGTGAAGGTCTCGCGGCTATCATATCAGTAAAGTTACATGACCCGCAGTTTGAGGGCCAGACAAAGACAAAACTCGGCAATACCGAGATCAGACCCTTGGTGCAAAATGCGGTAACGCGAGGGCTTGCCGAGTACTTAGAAGAAAACCCCGCACCTGCAAAACGCATCATCGGTAAAGCTACGCAGGCGCTCAAAGCGCGCGAAGCTGCCCGTAAAGCACGCGAAATGACACGCCGTAAAGGCGTACTTGACTCTTTTGCGCTACCTGGAAAGCTAGCCGACTGCTCAAGCAAAGATCCTTCCGAATCTGAAATCTTTATTGTAGAGGGCGATAGTGCAGGTGGTTCTGCAAAACAAGCACGAGACCGCAAAAATCAAGCAATTTTGCCTTTGCGCGGGAAAATCCTAAACGTTGAGCGTGCAGGTTTGCATCGTTCGCTTTCGAGTGACACTATTTCTTCGCTCATTACCGCCATTGGTACAAACATTGGTGATGATTTTGACGCTGATCAAGCGCGCTATCATCGTATCATTATTATGACGGATGCTGATGTCGACGGCGCTCACATCAGGTGTTTGTTGCTGACATTTTTCTATCGTTATATGCCTGAGCTTATTACGCGCGGCTACATCTATATTGCGCAACCTCCTATTTATGGACTTAAGAAAAAGAACTCACGTAGTCCTAAGATTGAGCGTTACATCTATGATGAGTCTGCGTTGAGCGCTACGCTTGCAGAATACGATGATCCTAATAAATTTGATGTGCAACGCTACAAAGGTCTTGGTGAAATGGACCCAGATCAGCTCTGGGAAACTACGATGGAACCAGAGACCCGTACACTTTTGCAAGTTAATATTGACGATGCCGCAGAGGCTGAGCGTGTAGTAAGTGAACTTATGGGTGATCAAGTTGAACCACGTAAAGAGTTCATACAAAAACATGCTCGTGACGTGCGCTTCTTGGATATTTAAGGAGAGTAATGGCTGACAATACTGAAGAATTCAACTCAAACGAGAATTCGCAAAACCAAAACAACGACGATAGCCTCGACAGATTGCTCGCGCGCGCTGAAGCCGATGCGGAAGCTGGCGAGGGCGCAGGCGACGGCGAAGAAGCTGGCAGCGATGGCGATGGGAGCGACACTAGCTTTGAGGGTGTCGACTCCGATGCCGCACCAAGCCACGTGGTAGGAGCCGCTATGTCGGAGGAAGAAAAAGCCCGCTCCCTTATAGATACTTCCTCAATGGGCAACCCTCATGGATCCATCATTGAGGGAGCAAACGGAGGAAATGGCACCACGGTGCGAGCAGCGTTTCTTGGAAAAGAAATGCAAACGTCATTTCTTGAATACTCCATGAGCGTTATCGTTGCACGTGCTTTGCCAGATGTGCGAGACGGCTTAAAGCCTGTTCATAGACGTATTCTTTATGCTATGAACGAAAGCGGCTACACGCCTAATCGTCCGCATATGAAATCAGCGCGTACTGTTGGTGATGTAATTGGTAAATATCACCCTCATGGTGACTCTGCAGTGTATGACACTATGGTGCGCCTCGCGCAGCCATTTTCTATGCGCGTTCCTCTTGTTGATGGTCATGGCAATTTTGGTTCAATTGACGGTGATAGTGCAGCTGCTATGCGTTATACCGAAGCACGTCTCGACAAAGCGGCGATGGAGCTTTTGCGCGACCTCGACAAAGAGACGGTTGATTTCCAACCTAACTACGACGAAAGCCTCGAAGAGCCTTCTGTTTTGCCGGCTCGTTTTCCAAACTTGCTCGTCAACGGATCAAATGGCATCGCTGTTGGTATGGCGACTAACATCCCGCCGCACAATCTCGGCGAGACGATTGATGCGACATGCCTCATGCTTGATAATCCTGACGTGACAACCGAAGAGCTTATGAGTGTATTGCCTGGTCCTGACTTTCCTACCGGAGGCATTATCAAAGGCAAAAAGGGTATTTTGGATGCTTATGAGACAGGACGCGGTTCTCTCACTATTCAAGCGAAATATGACATCCAAGAAAAGAAAAACGGCAGACAGTGCATAGTCGTTTCGGAAATACCTTACCAGGTAAACCGTCAACGCCTGCTCGAAAAACTTGGCGAGCTCGTGCGCGACAAAAAACTGCCCGAGATTAGTAACATCCATGATGGCGCAGACCGTCACGGCATTGATATCATCATTGACCTTAAACAAAACGCAATTCCGCAGGTTGTTATCAACAAGCTTTTCAAGCACACGCAGTTGCAAGTTGGCTTTGGTGTTATCATGCTTGCGCTTGTTGATGGTGTGCCGCGCGTATTGTCGCTTAAAGAGATGCTTTTCTACTACATCGAGCATCAAAAAGACGTCATCACGCGTCGTACGCGTTACGAACTAGCGAAGGCTGAAGAGCGCGCACATATACTCGAAGGCTACATTATCGCGCTTGATAATATCGACGAGGTCATCAGCATTATCCGTTCTTCACAAACTGATGCCGAGGCAGCGTCTCGTTTGACCGAGCGCTTTGGTTTGACGAAAAAACAAACGGACGCGATACTTGAAATGAAACTGCGCCGACTCACTGGACTCGAGCGTACAAAAATAGAAGAAGAACTCGCGGCGCTCCGCGAAAAAATCGCTTACTACAAACGCGTGCTTTCTGATGAGTCGCTCGTGCGCGAAATTATTAAAGAAGAGCTACTCGAAATCAAGAAGAAGTTTGGCACGGCTCGCAAGACCTATATTTCTTCGGCAGACGCAAAAGACCTCGACATCGAGGATCTCATCGCTGAGGAAAATGTAGTTGTTACGATGACGCGTGCAGGGTATGTAAAACGCCTGCCTGTTGCAACCTATCGTCAGCAAAAACGTGGTGGTAAGGGCATGCAAGGCGTCAACCTCAAGGATAACGACTACGTCGAGCACCTCTTTATCGCGTCAACCCATGCTTATATGCTGTTCTTCTCTTCTGCAGGCAAAGTTTATCGCAAGAAAGTTCACGAAATTCCCGAAGCGTCGCGTCACGCGCGTGGATCGGCGATAGTAAACCTACTGCCGCTTGCAAAAGGTGAGACCATAGCTGCGGTTATTGCAACAAAAGAGTTTCCAGAAGACGAATACCTTATGTTTGCAACCTCACATGGCATGGTCAAGAAAACTTCCATGGCACTTTATGACCGTACTCGCTCAGAGGGACTTATCGCTATCAATCTTAAAGATGGTGACGAACTTATCGCGGTGCGCAGAGTCGCGAAAAACGAAAAAGTAATTATGGTGTCGAGTGCTGGTAAAGCAATCATGTGGGATGAAGATGAAGTGCGTGCTATGGGGCGCGACACCATGGGCGTGCGCGGCATGAACGTGCCTCCGATTGCACGCGTGCTCGGTATGGAAATAGTGAAACCTGACAGCGATTTGTTTGTTATTACCGAAAAGGGTTATGGCAAGCGCACAGCTGTAAGCGAATATCCCGAACACCATCGCGGTGGTCAAGGCGTGTTTACTATCACGATGACAGAAAAGAAAGGCCTGCTTGCGGCGATGAAGATAGTTGATCGCGACGACGAAATTATGATTGTTTCCGAAGAAGGGGTAATTGTACGCACTCCGGTTTCGGGTATTTCAGAACTTGGTCGTTCGACACAAGGCGTGCGTGTGATGAATGTTGCCGATAAAGACCGCGTAACGGCAGTCGCTATCGCAAGCAGCGGAAAGAAAAAGCGCGAAAAGTCAGCAAATGATGGAGTAAACGAAAATCAGGGCGAGCTTTTTGAGGAAAGTATGGATGGTAACCTTTCTGAAGAAGACCTGGAAGGATAGCCTGCTCTTATAAACTCACACAATTAATGCGCCTCTTTTTGCCTCCCATTTCTTGGACATGAGAAATGGGAGGCGCTTCATCAAGGGGCGTTTTTTCTTATAAGCCTTGTAATTTCTATAAGCATGCGGATATGCGCGAGAGATAACAAGGTGTATTTTCTTATAAGCCCCATAAGCCTTATAAGCTTGAAAAAAGAGCCGAATAAAAGTATCGAATAAATCCCATAGGCGACGCGATTTGCGTGTTATTTGTCTAATAAAGCGTCGAATAAAAGCGTCGGATAAAAGAGTCTAATAAAGAGTCGGATAAAAGCGTCGGATAAAAGGGAGTCGCGAAGTGCCTTTGTAAAAAAATACGGACACTGCAT
>CAYNWQ010000085.1:0-6632 GCA_964400955.1 uncultured Gordonibacter sp.
CTTACGCGCAAGTTCGCGTATATAACGAGCGCTGTCAGCTAGGTTACTCTCATCAACCGCGTCAGCTGGGTTTGCATCGACGCCACGTGTTTGCGCGCTCATACCCGCCAAAGCACGTATCTCTGACATGTTTCCACGCACCACTGTTATAGGAAACTCATCAAGCAAACGCGTTGCCGTTTGTGTGCGCAACGTCGATGCTCCCGCGCCGACCGGATCAAGCACTATTGTGTGTCCAAGCTCGCCTGCACGCGTGGCACTTATACGCATTGCCTCGATGGAACGCTCATTGAGCGTGCCGATATTGAGCACAAGCCCCCCGCAGATAGAAGTGATATCTGAGACGTCTTTTGGCTCATCGCTCATAATAGGACTACCACCGCAAGCAAGCAGCGCATTAGCGCAATCATTTACGGTCACATAGTTGGTAATACAATGCACTAGTGGCACGTTGCCACGCACGTTATTTAACATATCACTGAGTAACATTGGTTTCATATTCATCCTTTTTCTAGTTTCTAATTTAATCTCCCAGGTTGGCTTTTTTGTCTCCCAGGTTGGCGCAGTAAGTCAGCGAGGACGACCGTCAGGCTAGCGGAACAGTCAACCCTTCCATGATTTGGTTCACCGTGCGCATCGCGCACATTTTTCCGCACATGGTGCAAGTACCTTCCGTCGAAGGAGGCGCGCTTTCGTAGTACTGCTTTGCGCGCACGGGGTCGAGCGCCTGCTCAAACATACCTTCCCAGTCGAGACGGCGTCGCGCGTCACTCATGAGATTGTCGCGCACGCGCGCCTGCTTTACCCCTTTGGAAATATCAGCTGCATGAGCAGCGATTTTCGTCGCAACAAGACCTTCGCGTACATCGTGTGCATCTGGTAAACGTAGGTGCTCGGCAGGTGTCACATAACACAAAAAGTCAGCGCCTGACGCTGCCGCAATAGCACCACCTATCGCTGCGGTAATATGATCATAGCCAGGCGCGATATCGGTCACGAGAGGACCTAACACATAAAACGGTGCATCGTGACACAAGCGTTTTTCGAGTTTCATATTGGCAGCTATTTCGTCTAAGGCCATATGCCCCGGCCCTTCAACCATCACCTGCACACCCGCATCCCACGCGCGCTGTACAAGCTTGCCAATCTCTATCAGCTCGGCAATTTGTCCCGCATCGGTCGCATCATAAGTACAACCCGGCCGCATAGCGTCACCTAAACTTATCGTTACATCGTAGTCGTGCAAGATTTCTAACAGTTCATCAAAGTACTCGTAGAAAGGATTTTCATTTCCCGTTGCCTCCATCCAAGCAAAGATAAGAGAGCCTCCTCTGCTCACGATGTTGGTAAGACGGCCGGTTTCGCGGAAAGAGTCGAGCACGCGGCGATTCATGCCGGCGTGTATAGTGAGAAAATCCACGCCATCTTGCGCATGACGTCGCACTACTTCAAAAAAGTCTTTTTGCGTGATACTAATGAGCGGCTTTTCCAGATAGCCTATCGCGTCATAAAGCGGCACGGTACCTATCATAGCGGGCGATTTTTCTATAAGGCGCGTACGAAAACTTTGCGTCTTGCCGCTGTTTGACAAATCCATGATAGCCTCAGCACCAAGTTCTAACGCTGTGTCAACTTTGCGCCACTCCTCTTCTTCGTCGGCCTTATCCCCCGAAATACCAAGATTAACGTTGACTTTTGTGCGTAAAGGCGTGCCATCTATGCAGCTTCCCACTCCTTGCGCATCAAGGCTTTTGTGTTTGATGTTTGCAGGTATCGCCACCCGCCCACACGCAACCGATGCTCGCAAAAGTTCGACATCAATGTCTTCTTTGCTTGCGACAGCTTTCATCTCGGGCGTTATCACACCTGCTCGAGCGTAATCGATTTGCGTAATAGGATTGGCGGTTTTTTGTGCATGGGTGCACGTCTGATGTATGTGCGTCATAAAATCTCCCTTCGTTGGCATTACCCATGTCAGGTTCATCGGGTCGAAGCGTAGTGGCGCTTCCTCTCAGCCCACCCTGCGCTTTTGCGCCTGCAGGCTCCCCGGTATGTGAACGATAGACGCAGTATAAAACCGCAGTAATGCTTATACATGCGGCATGAACTTATCTTTACTTCTACGGCAATAATCTTCGACGAAATGCTAGGAAGTGCACGCACGCCTAAAACGCACAAAGCTAAAACTCATAAGATTAAAACCCGCAAGACTAAAACGCAAAAATACGATTATTCCTTCGTGAAAAGTGAAAGCTAATTGTTCAGCGGGTAAAAAACCATCAGAGTACCCGCCTCAACCGATATTTGCGCGGTCTTTCCTATAAGCTCATTAGAAAGCCCAAGCGTTGTGCGATTGGTAAGCTCAGCGTTGTGGAGTTCATAGGCAAGTCCGTCAATGGACACGCCCCTCGATATATCGCTTGCCGAAAACACAGAGACTGTCCCCTGCCCAAGATTGCTTTGCAAGGTGAAAGTATCAGGCCCCGTCAAAAAGCGCAGCGCAAAATCATCTCCGATACCTATGATTTTCGCACCCTTCTCAGAAAAACGCGCAAAGAGCTCGAGATTTGCAACCGCATGATCAAGACGCCCTGCAAGAGCGCCATATACGAAAAAGGTGTCATAACCTCGCTCACGCGCCTCATCAAACGCGAGCTCCATGTCACTTTTATCTTTTATCACGGGATATTTTATCACGGGGCAAACCTGAGGCACGTAACCAAGCGAATCAAAATCTCCAAGCGCCATATCAGGCTTGACGCTGATTTTTTCCAGATGAGCAAAACCTCCATCAACGGCAAAGACCGCATCAAAGCTAGAGGCCGCATAAAGGGCGCTGAAATGTTTGGCATTAAATTCTGACGCCCCCACACATGCGCATGTTTTCATGATTCACGTATTCCTTTCACGAAATTTCTGTGCGCGTGTTAGAATAGCACATTGCGAGTGGGCCAGGCGATTGCGCGCTTATAAGCGTGAGGAAAGTCCGGGCTCCAAAGGGCAAGATGCCAGCTAACGGCTGGGCGGGGTGACCCGACGGATAAGTGCCACAGAAAAGAAAACTCTCCTATCAGGAGAAAAGCTGAAACGGTGCGGTAAGAGCGCACCAGTGTGTTGGTAACAGCACAGCTTGGAAAACCCCATCTGGAGCAAGCGCAAATAGGAACGCTATACGGCCGCCCTTCCGTGCGTTCGGGTTGCGTGCTAGAGACGCGTGGTGACATGCGTTCGAGATAAATTGTCGCCCTCGACAGAACCCGGCTTACAAGCCCACTCGCATATTTTCCAAAGCTTTGTCTATGCGCACATCCCATGCAAATCATACGAGCTAAAGACGACGCACGGCACACATTCTGAGCATGGTCACATCCTGCGCACCCCACATAAGCCACTACAACACCTCAAGCGTGTCCATCCAATCAGCAATTTGCTCCTCATCGCAAGGCAGTGATATTCTTTTATGACGCGAGGTCTGTCCAGATGCCACTTCAACGCTACTTTTAGGAATACCGAGCTCACTTGCGAGCAACTTACAAACCGCTTTGTTGGCCTTTCCTCCATCAGGAGGAGCGCACACGCGCACGCGCACTTCGCGCGCTCCTTGCGCGTCAAGGCCTAAACCCACGATTTCATCACGCCCAGCTCGCGGCGTTACGTGTATAGCTATGAGTGTTTTGTTAGGCAAATTTGATTCCCCAATAAACAATTTCGGCGGCTGACAAAGCCGCCAAAAGGACAAAGCGCACATGTTGGCGCTAGTTGGCCAGCGAGAGGCTTCCTAGTTGAAATTCTAATGTCGTGGGTTGGCGCTAGCAAGTCAGCGAGGACGACCAGTGGAGGCTGGCAGTTCCGGCGGCTGATAAGCCACCAATAAAACTAAAGTGTCACCTGTTGGCGCTAGTAAGTCAGCGAGGACGACTGTGACTAGTGCAATTGGCGTGAAAAGAAAGCGAAGCGTACTTTGGTACGTGAGTTTTCTTTGGAGCGCCAAGTGTGCAATCACAGTCGTCCGCAGCGTCGAGTAGTTCCGGCGGCTGGCAAGCCGCCGGAACTAATTAATCAATATCGTCAAATTCGAAATTATCGTCAGTATCTCCAAAACCGGAGAGGTCTTTTTCAACCGGAGAAGGTACGGGCTCGGCCGGTGCAACTACCGCACCACCCATCTGAGGAGTCATATAATACGATCCCTCGCTCACCGGTACCTGCACAGGCACTTGACCAGTAATTGCCGCGGAACTATCAGTCGCCGGACGCGCTGGCACTGAACCCTCCACACGCGCATGAGCACTGGTGCGCACGCTTGACTCGCCAATATCTGCAAGCTTGCGCGTTGCGTCGCTAATGAAATCTTTTAACAATTCCTGATATTCCTCGCGAGCATCCTCGCGGTCGTCCTCAAGCTTCTGAATTGCATCAATCACGCTCTGTTTTTCTTGGTCAGCGTCATCAAGTATTTGCTTAGCTTCGGCATGAGCACCGTCCACAATAGAAGCAGCCTGTGTTTTTGCAGCAGCGACAGTGTCGTCTGCCATACGCTGTGCATTGATAAGCACTTGAGAAATCGCACTATCATCGGCCTTTTTTGCCTCGAGCTGTCCAGAAACCTCTTCGAGTTTCTTTTCAAGCTCTGCGATACGTGCATCTTTTTCAGCTAACAGATTTGTCGTCTCTTCGTCAGGCTCTAAGCTCGCCTTTTCATCAAAGTCAACAGTGCTCGCATGTGCAGGCGTGTCAAAACCACTAAAGCGCGATTCATCGAGCTGAGACTCGAGCTCTTCTACTTGATTGTTGAGAGCATCAATCTCATCAGCAACGTGCTCTAAAAATACGTCCACTTCATCGACGTCATAACCTTTTCTGTCGATACCAAAACTCATGTTGTGAATGTCAGCCGCCGTAATAGCCATTTTTTTCCCTTCGACGAGATTGCGTGTTTAACTTGCTTATCTACAAAAAATTAAACTATCAAAGTAAACGATGCTAATTGTATCGCATACAGTGTAATTATAGGCATAATATCTGCTCTTTTGCTTACCTATTGTGGAAGTTTCGTAAAAAGGCCAAGAAAAGGGACTTTTGCAATACCTCAGATGTTTTTTGTTTAAGCTCGCACCAAAGAAAATCTAAGCGCAAAATCTCTTTTTTCTCTGCGCACACGCGAGCATTATCTAGAGCAACATATCAAGGAAACGTGAAAGTATCTGCAGCGCAAACAGGGCAATAATTGGCGTGATATCTACCATGCCACCGATAGGCGGGATGAGTTTTTTGAAAAGGTTGAGATAAGGGTCACAGACTTTACCAAGCACACGATAAATATCAGCTACGACACCGTTTGAGTTAGGTATCCACGACATGAGTACATAGACAAATATAACCATTGAATACGCATCAGCAAGCGATACGATAAGACGACCTAGCATAAAGCAAGCTCCTTAGAACGAGCGCAGGCAGCTTTGATACCCGCATCAATCGACGCGGAAAATCCCGCATTTTCCATTGCATGTAGCGCCGCTAAGGTAGTACCACCCGGGCTACATACCGCTTCACGCGTGGTTTGTACATCTTGCGCACGCACATCCATGAGAGTAAGCGTCCCACGCATAGTATCAATTGCGAGACTTTCAGCAAGTGCGCTCTCGAGTCCTTGAGACACGCCCGCATTGCGCAACGCCTCAATAAAGGCTGCTACATAGGCGGGACCAGACCCGCTGAGCGCCCCTATCGCATCGATATCTTTTTCATCAACAATATGTGCACTGCCAAGGCAAGAAAACAAGTCGCGCACAAGCAAAACATCTGCGTCAGATACGTAAGCACCGCCACATATCGCCGTTACGCCACAGCCCGCCAAAAGAGGCGTATTTGGCATCGTGCGCACCATGCGCACGCGCGAGGTTTGAGTAGCACTTTGAGCATCCACCACTTGAGCGCACTCGTCCTGCGCACGAACACCCCCTGCGACACCCATCAAAGCATCCTCGAGCTTTTTCGTAGAAAGCCCTGCGGCAACAGAGATGAAAAGCGGGCTTTGTGCTCGCGAACCCGCAAAACACACGTCAGTAACGGCTGTGCATCTATAAGCAGGCAGAGTCGCAATGCTTTTGAGCACGCCCATCATAACTTGCGGCTTTACCGCCAAAACCACTATATCGGCCATCTCGACCTCACGAGCATCGCCTACGCATGTAACGCCGTACGTCTCTTGTAAATAACGCCTGCGCTCAGCTCCCGGATTAGCTACGCAAAAGTTTTGGGCACACAAATGCGCCGCGGGGCCTGTTTTTGCAGCTATCCAGCCACCAAGTATCGCTTCGCCCATTTTTCCGCCGCCGATGATGACAATATGCGCACCCGACAAGTCGACTTCAGGCTGCCGACCATACACACCTGATAGACTAGCTTGAAACCCCTCAGCTTGCGCGTCCGACAAAGTAGTACCACAAAGCGGCATTTAGAGTACTCCTTGAGCACGTAAATTTGCGCGGTCAGTATCGTTAAGCGCACTTCCACGTGTGATAGCAAACACCTTATCAGCCACACACTCTACACTTGCATCAAGTGCCGAAGACACGCCAAAAGAAAAGTCCAAGATACGTTTTGAAAGCGGATCGGGGGTGTTTTTCAAA
>CAYNWQ010000086.1:0-6530 GCA_964400955.1 uncultured Gordonibacter sp.
CTTTTTGCAAATCTACATTGCCTTTTTCGGCGGGTCGATGCCTGCAATCGGTAGTCCCAAAAAGGCAATGTAGATTTTCAAAAAGAGCGGGGTTCCACGTACTACGTTGACATAAGCTCCCGCGATACCACGCAGCACCCTAAAGCGCGCCATACGCATAAGCGCAAGGAGTAAACCAAAAGGTATAGCAAGCGGAAAAGCGCAGGCCACGATAGCTATCGCCATGAAAAAGCCCCACAATACCACCGGGAAACTCGTCACCAAAATGGACGGATTTAAAAAGAGATTCAAAAACTTAACCGAACACCACGCCTGTACCCACTCTTGGTTTTCAAGCCAGGTAGCAATCTGACGCGTGACTGTCACACCTGTAACCGTGATAGCAGGAACAGAGCTCATAGCTTGCTCTGTGCCGTTTGTAGTGTAAGTACCCTCAAGTACCATGTCGCCACCATCAGCAGGGAAATAAACCCCGTAAATCTCTACGCGGAAATATCCGCCAGCATCTGCAGGCTCTGAAAATGCTGCGCGAAACGTCTCACCGTCAGCGCTTATGTCAGCCTCGATAGAAGTACGCGTCATGAGGTCATCGCCCGTAAGCATGGTTATTCGCGCATTATCAAGCGAAAAAGTAGTACCGGCTGGAAAAGTAAGAGAGATACCCTCGAGTTCTTCGGTTGCGCCACACTGGCCTTCCCATGTAACGCGAGTTTCTGTGCCGCCGAGCACTTCGCTTGCTGCATCAGAGTTAGTACGCGCCGTGCATTTCACTACCTCAAGAGCTTGTGCATCCATTGGTGCAATAGCGATAAGAACAAACGCCAAGATTGCAGCGACTGCAAGTGCGACGTAGCGCACGCCGTAGCGCTCATATTTCATGACAGAACTCATACGACTCATTCCTCTCCAGCCTTTTTCAGCTCGTGGTACACTCCAATTTGACGGCAGCATAAACTGCACTCTCAAATTGCAATATACCTATAAAAAAGGGCGGAGCAGTAAACACTCCGCCCCTCTTTTAAACACTCACTAAAAGCTTACCGATATCACGCAAAAAGCTCTTAGCTCACTCAATAGTTTAGCCAAGCCACTTGTTGGTAAGCTCGTCGATGGTGCCGTCTTTCTCAAGCTTAGCAATCGCATCGTTTACAGCATCAAGCAACTCAGAGTTGTCTTTCGAAATAACGATAGCATATTCCTCACCCGTAGCGATAGGCAGCACAATCTCTGCGTCGGAGTAAGCGCTTTCGAGCATGCGATTAACTACTGCGTAGTTGGTGCATACATATTGCGCTTGACCTGCCTGCATCGCAGCAAAAGCGTCAGTGGAGTTGCCATAAGGAGAGATAGTTGCATTCGGGAAATTTTCCATGCAATAATCTTCACCCGAGGTGCCGGACTGTACCGCGATAACAACGCCTTCTTTGTTGAGCTCTTCAGCAGCGTTATCCTTTGTCACCGCACCGCCCTTCATGGCGGCGATAGCCAAGTCGTCCACGTAGTAAGAGCTCGTGAAATCAACCTGCTTTGCGCGCTCAGGGTCTACCGTAAAACCGGAAATACCCATATCAGCTTGACCACCTGCCGCAATAGCAGTGATGATGCCGTCAAACTGCAGGCTTTTTACTTCAAGCTTTAGACCCAGCTCGTCGGCGATAGCCTGTGCGATGTCGATATCAAGACCAACTGCCTCGCCGTTTTCGAGGTTTTCAAACGGTGGATAGTCAGGAGACGTCGCGATGGTCAACGTGCCATCTTGTACCAGCGTATAAGCTGATTCAGCCTTTGTATCGCTCGATTTGTCCTCACTCTTTGTCTCGGTGCTACCCGAAGAGCAACCTGCCAGTGCTAGCGACGCCGCAAGTACGCCAGCTGCGGCCACAGCCGCAAATTTCTTAAATCTCATGGAATTCCTTCCTCCCTTGTCTTTTGTTGGCTCAAATATCTGCATTCGAAATACACACAGAACTCGAGCGGCTCAAAAGAACTTTTCTATTTCAGCGCTTGACCATTATAAACAAAGCGACGCGCTATAGCGCGACAATATTGACCAAACGCCCTGCAACAACGATGACTTTTTTGATTTCTTTGCCCGCAGTAATGTCTGCTACCGTAGCCAGAGCACAGTTGCGCACCTCTTCTTCTGAGGCATCTGCTGCCACCGTAATGTGAGCCTTGACTTTGCCACATATCTGTACCGCAAGTTCGATCTCGTCAGCTTTTGCCTGTTCGGGGTCAAACTCCGGCCATGATTGCTCATGTACGCTACCGCTCTCACCTAATACGGTATGCCATAACTCTTCGGCCCAGTGCGGCGCAATAGGCGCCATGAGCTTTACGATAACGCGCGCCACATCAGCATCGAGTGCACTCAAGTGCTCGCATGTGCTGCGTGTCTCAGGCGATACTTTGCGCAAATAATCACCCGCTGCATTACAAAGCTCCATGATGGCAGCGATAGCGGTATTGAAATTGTTGCGGTCAAAGTCAGATATCACTTTACCAACCACACGATGGCGCTCGCGGTTAAGTGTACGCGCCGACGCCTCGCCTGCTTCTTTTTTCGCTGCTGCATCCGCCGCGAAAAGCGTGTCGTCTTCAGCCTGACCTGCAAGGTCACACACAATCCTCCATGCACGGTTCATAAATTTGTAGATACCCGCAAGACCACTTTCGTCCCACAAAAGGTCTTTGTCGGGTGGCGCCATGAAAAGGATGTAGGCGCGCACTGCGTCAGCTCCGTATTCGGCAATCATGTCTTCAGGCGCGATGACATTGCCCTTTGATTTGCTCATGGTATCGCCATGTTCATCTTTTACCATGCCTTGGCAAAGCAGGTTTTCGAAAGGCTCGTCAAAATCAAGCAAGCCCAAATCGCGCAATACTTTCGTAAAAAAGCGGCTGTACAACAGGTGCAAGATAGCGTGCTCGATGCCGCCAATGTATTGATCAACCGGCATCCAACGGTTGACTTTTGCGCTATCGAAGGGCGCCTCTGTATTGTGCGGATCGGTGTAGCGCATGTAATACCAGCTCGAACACGTGAAAGTATCCATGGTATCTGTCTCGCGTTTAGCAGGCGCACCGCACACGGGGCATGTAGTGTTTACAAAAGCCTCATGTGTGGCAAGCGTCTCTCCGGCAGCTAAGTCGATATCTTTTGGCAGCATAACCGGCAAGTCTTTTTCAGGTACGGGCACAAGACCACAATGCTCGCAATGAATAGCTGGTATGGGATTTCCCCAATAGCGCTGACGGCTAATCAGCCAATCGCGCAGACGAAACTCTACTTTGCGCCTACCGCACCCTGCTGCCTCAAGGTCGGCAACGATAGCCGCCTCACCCGCAGAATGTTTGCCACCCTGCATGCCGCTGTATTTACCTGATTGCACGAGTATACCCTCGGCTTCCATGGCGCTTTCCCAGTCTACACTGGTGACTACACGATTTTGCTCGCCATTGAGCTGGGCAAATAGCGGGTCGTCTTCCTTTAAGATGATAGGCACGATGGGAAGGTCATATTTTCTCGCAAACTCAAAGTCGCGCTCATCTCCGCACGGCACTGCCATAACAGCGCCGGTACCATAATCAGCAACGATGTAGTCAGCTACCCACACAGGTACTTGCTCGCCATTGACAGGATTAATAACATAGCGGCCGGTAAAAGCGCCATGCTTTTCTTTGTTGCCCTGCGCACGCTCTACGGCAGTTATCTTTTTTGCGTCTTCCACGACTTGCATGACGGCGGCTTCGTATTGCGTGCCACGTACGAGGTCTGCAAGAAGCGGACTTTCCGGAGCGAGCAAGAAAAAGCTGCAACCAAAAAGCGTGTCTGCGCGCGTGGTGAAAACCGTGATGGTTTGCTCGGGCTCGCCAGCGGCGTCGGCGGCTCTAGCGCCCTCACCTGCGGCGCCCTCGGCGCCTTTGTCTGCAGCACCTTCGACGCCTTCGAGCGGCACCAGCTTAAAGTCTACCTCGGCACCTTCCGAGCGACCAATCCAGTTAGCCTGCATTTGCTTGACGCGCTCAGGCCAACCCTCTAACTTATCGAGGTCATCGAGCAACTCTTGTGCGTAATCGGTAATCTTAAAATACCACTGCGTAAGGTTGCGCTTTTCCACCGTGCCGTGGCAGCGCCAACACTCACCCTCGGTTACTTGCTCGTTTGCGAGCACCGTCTCGCAGTTTGGACACCAGTTAACCGGGCTGCTTTTACGCTCGACAAGACCTTTTTTCCAAAACTGCAAGAAAATCCACTGACCCCAGCGGTAATACTCAGGGTCGCAGGCAACAACCGTGCGATCCCAGTCATACGAAAAACCCATACGCTTAAAACTGGCTTTTTGCGTATCAATATTTTGGTAAGTCCAGGTCGCCGGATGGCTGTGATGTTTGATAGCGGCATTTTCTGCCGGCAGACCAAAAGCATCCCAGCCCATAGGATGCAACACGTCATAGCCACGCATTTTCGAATAACGCGCAATCACGTCGCCAATAGTGTAGTTGCGTACATGCCCCATATGGATATCGCCTGATGGATATGGAAACATCTCAAGCACATAGCGTTTTGGCTTTGCGTCGTCTTCCGTGACTTTGTACAAATTTTCGTCTTCCCACACTTTTTGCCAACGAGGCTCTATTTCATGCGGATTGTATTGTTTCATGCCCACTTCTTCCTTTTTACTCACAACGCCTTAGCGTGTCACCTTTGCGAAACCGCCCCAGCGTATCGTATCTACAAATTGCCCTAGCAAGACCGCCCCTGCGGACCAGCCTAGCGAATCCGTCTTTACGAAACCGTCTTTACGGCAGCAATAGCTCAGCAATCTGTACTGCGTTAAGTGCAGCGCCTTTGCGTATCTGGTCAGCTACCACCCAAAATGCGAGGCCGTGCTCTACCGACGTGTCGCGGCGCAAGCGTCCTACATAGGTGTCGTTTGTGCCTGCAAGCAGACCAGGCATCGGGTATACATTATTGGCCACATCATCCATCAAAGTCACGCCAGGCGCGCTTTCAAGTGCCGCCCGCGCAGCTTCAACCGACACGTCGCTTTCAAACTCCACGTTTACCGCTTCGCCATGGCAGCGCAAAACCGGCACACGCACGCACGTTGCTGCTACTTTGATATCATCGTCGCCCATAATTTTTTTCGTTTCCACCACCATTTTCCATTCTTCTTTGGTGGAGTCATCCTCTAAAAATTTATCGATATGAGGAATGCAATTAAACGCAATACGGTGCTGAAATGCACTTACCGTAAGCTCATTTTCCGGCACCCCGTTTAAAAACTCACGCGTCTGGTCGTAGAGTTCGGCCATAGCAGGAGCACCCGCACCACTTGCTGCCTGATAAGTTGACACAATCACGCGTTTGATATGCGAAAGATCATAAAGCGGCTTAAGCGCCACAACCATCTGTATAGTCGAACAATTTGGATTTGCGATAACGCCGTTATGCAAGCTCAAATCATCGGGATTGACCTCTGGCACTACGAGCGGCACGTCTGCATCCATGCGGAATGCCGACGAATTGTCTATCATGACTGCACCGGCAGACACCACAGCCTCGCGCATCTCTTTTGAAACGCTCGCGCCGCAGCTGAAAAGCGCGATGTCTACACCCTCAAACGACTCAGGCGTCATTTCTTCGACCACAAGCGTGCCTGGCTTTACTTGCCCGCAACCCAAAAATGGCAACTCTTTGCCAGCCGAGCGCGCAGAAGCTAGCGCACGCACTTCGCTTGCGGGGAAATCAAGGTCGTGCAAGACCTGGAGAAACTCGTTTCCCACCGCTCCCGTTGCACCGGCAACTGCTACCACAGGGTTTGCTGGCATTTTTTTATTCCACATAACATATCTCCTTAAGCACGCTTGTCCGCAAGCACTAGCGACCCTTGTTCATTTTCGCAGCGATTTCTTCAGCGGAAAGCTGAGTTTCCTCGAATATGCTGTCGCTATCAAGTTCAAACGCCGTATGTAAGCAACGCACCGCAGCAGCCGTCTGAGCTGCATCAACAACTACCGAAAGACGAATGGGTGACGTTGAGATAGCCAGTATGTTGATGTTATTTTCCCCGAGTGTTTTAAAGGCGCGCGCCGCCACGCCGGGAGAAGATTTCATACCTGTGCCGACAATGCTGATCTTAGCGATGTCTTCGTCAATCTCGTATTCACCTGCGCTGATATCAGGCAAGATGCGCTCGATTGTCTCGCTTGCGCGCTTTTGATCTGCCCCTGGGCAAGTAAAACTGATATCAGTGATGCCGTCTTTTGAGATGTTTTGGATAATCATGTCAACACTGATGCTATTTCCCGCAAGCGCAGAAAACACTTTTGCAGCGACACCAGTCATGTCAGGCACGCCACGGATGGTAAATTTCACCTCAGACGTATCGTGTGCGATGCCGGTAATAACGGCCTCTTCCATCATATCGGTTTCCTCCTTGATGAATGTGCCCTGCGCATCAGAAAACGCCGAGCGGGAATGAATAACTACGTTGTATTTGCGAGCAAATTCCACTGCGCGCATT
>CAYNWQ010000087.1:0-6446 GCA_964400955.1 uncultured Gordonibacter sp.
CCGTGCCTACATCGGTCGTGTAAAACGAAACAGCCTCAAGTTGTTCGCTTCCTTCAGCAGTAAAAATGTTTGAGATATACGCCACCTTTGAAGCGTCTGCCGTGTCTATAAAATCGTCCGCCGCTACCGAAACAGTCCATCCGTTTGTGTCGTAGTAATAGTTCTTCGCATAGTTGTCTTTATCCTCAAATGAGTACGACGTTCCCTGCAATTCGATGGATTTGTCCTCATACGAAAGCCAGAAATATCCTTCATCTCCCCAGCCGGTTCCGTAGCTATTGCGCACCAGCCAGGCGCCGTCGTTTTCTGGCTGACAGTCACTCGAGAAATTTTCCTTCGGATAATTGTCGTCCCAGCCGACTATGAGATTAGCGTGGTTGACATCAGTCACATCATCGTGATAAATCGCCGAGGTGCTCTCGTTAAAATACCGATTCCCGTACCACTCTGCGTGATAAGACACTTCATAGCCTCCGTTTTCCAGAACCAACTGTTTTATAATTTGAATACTGGGGGCATCGGCTACGTCATGGAGAATAGAAATATTGTAATCTCCTATATAGGCATATACGCAGTCCTGCAGATGAAAATCGGCTTCATAGCGCAGAGATTCGTCTGGCGCCACATCAAAGGAAACGTAGGGCATTTTGTAGTTATATACAGGTCCCTTCCATGCCGAAAGGCAGGCCAGAGCTTGTATGGCGGTTCCACCAGCTGTCCACGGATTGTACTCTTCGCCATTGCGTGCAGCTTTAATATATTCCGTTTCCTCATCGCCCATTAAAGCAAACCAGGTAAGATGCTTTTCCGAAAAGGCGACAGAGGTAAACTGTCTTAACATAAGGGACGATTCCGCCGCTCCCAGCGCGCTTAATGACCAGCAGGTGCCATAATTACCTTGGTCTTGTACTGGCCCAACAAAACCGTAGTCGCGTAAGTCATAGTTTTCAGGCAGATCTATACGAGTGTTTGAGTTTGCATAGCTATCAGCATATCTCTGCGAAAGATAGGAAAGGTCGAGCATAGAAGGTATCTTGCCATTTTCATCCTCGCCGCTTTCCACATACTCGATGTAGTCGGGGTTAATCGGCGCAATGCTTCCGTGTGCCTCGCCGCGACCGTCCCCACCGTTTTCCGCATACTCGATGTAGTCTGTGTTGGTCGGTGCAACGCTTCTGCCCACCTCGCCGTTTTGAGAATTGTTATCCTCCGCCGCGCGCAGCTGCGCCACATCGTCATAGACGGTATCGTTCACCACCATGCTACTTGTATCGAGCATGCTGCTTTCGACATTTTCAGTACCGTCTGCACTAAATAATGCCACAGATGCAAAACACAGAACCATGGCCAGCGCAAGAAAAATGCCAGATACTCTCTTTTTCATTTTCGTTCCTCCGATCTTTTGGCTCTGTCCGCTTTTACCTTCCAATCGGTAGCAGATACCGAGAAGAATGATTTTTAACCGTTTAGATATTAGTTGCCGGGGGATTTTACATTACCATGAGGCGCCACCATATTTTAACATATATAACAGGTGATTTATTTCTCGCCGCGCTGCGCGTCGGGTAGGTCACGACCCTTAGAAAAAAATAACCCCGCATGCGCGGGGTTATATCAGCATTGTATATGAAATCTCGAACTAGAGTTTTACCACATTGCTTGCTTGAAGCTTGCCATTTTGACCAGTGGTAATATCGAAAGCAACGGCCTGACCTTCGTCAAGGGTCTTAAACCCGTCCATCTTAATCTCAGAAAAATGTACGAAGAGATCTTCGCCATCAGCCTGGGAGATGAACCCGTAGCCTTTTTCGGGATTGAACCACTTTACAGTACCTTCCGCCATTTTGATTCCTCTTTCCTCTCCTCGCTTGCTCGAGGAGGTAACACTGCGCGTTGCATGGCGGCAACACTCACCCTCACCTCGAGGGCACATGGTCACTATACGCCAACATGAGAGTTTTTTACGCGACGATTTTTGAAAAACGTCACTTTTCACCCATATTTTTTCCCGCCTGTAGCTTGCGCAACGCACCACCGATTTCCTCGCCAAACAGCATAGACAAAAATTCTAATTATGTATATACTATGTTGAATTCGAAATACGGCGCGACGCGTCGCAGCAAAATGCAGCGTAATACGTCGCAATGTGGCGTGATGCAGCACGGCGCAACACAATGCGGCGCGGCAAAACACAACACAGCACGGCACAGCGCAGTAAGGCGCAACAAGACAATGCAAAGCACGGCACAGCGCAGTAAATACACAACACAGCACGAAAGAAGTTCTTCGGTGATGTTTTTGACGGCACATAAAAAAGCACTGGGCAAAAAGCCACTAATTTTCGCGTGCGTCACTTTTGCGCTCTGCAGTATGCTCTGCATCGCGCTCTGCCTCACCTCTTGCGTACAAAACAACGACACCACCCAAGCAAACAATCGCCCTATTGTCACAGCAGGCAGCGCAGACTATGCACCATTTATGGACCTCGACAACAACGGGAAACCTACCGGTGTTGACGTGGATATCATCACAGAAGCCTTTAGTCGCGCAGGCTATGACGTTGAGTTTGTCACTATCGCCTGGGAGGATAAAGAGCAGCTGCTCGAATCAGGCGAGATAGACTGCGTAACGGGAGGTTTTACTATAGACGGGCGCGAAGATGACTACCTGTGGGCAAAGCCATACTTGTATAGCAATCAAGTAGTTGTAGTCAATGCCGACTCTGGCATCAGCTCACTACAGGACCTAGAAGGTAAAAATATCGCGGTCCAGTCATCGTCAAGTGCGGAAAACCTGCTCCTCAATCACACCAACCCAAACATTTCGGCGCAAGTTCAAGTATTTAGCTACGAAGACAATTCGCTGCCTTTTGCTGCTTTGGGCTGCAACTACGTGGACGCGCTCATAGCTGATGAGCCTGTTGTTGTCCAATATATGCAAAACAACAACACTCTTTTTACCATCCTTGATGAGCCAGCCATGCATGCACGCGTCAGCACAGCTTTTGCTAAGGGCGGCGACGCAGAGCTTTGCGCAAAGGTAAATGAAGCGCTCGATGACATGTATGCAGATGGCACCCTCCAAGAGATTATAAGCAGCTATCTTGGTGAAGCAGACAAATATCTGGAGGGGTTAGACTTTGGCCGATAAGACCCGAGATAGTGTCTTTAGCAAATCGTTTATCGTTGTTGCTAGTATAACAGGCTTAGTGCTCGCCCTGTCAGTAGCTGGCGTTGCTGCCTATATTGCCAAAAACACCAACGATGCCAATCTCACAACAGGCATTGAGTATGTCAAACGCCAATATAGCAACTACATCGAGTTTAACAATACCGAAGAGGCCAAAAGCCTTATGCGAAAAGCAGAGACATCAAGCCTACTCAATGATTGCGAAGAAGAGGCTACTCCTGAGCATTTGCAAACTCACGCAGAAGAGCTAGCGGCCACGGGCATCACTATGCTTGATGAAAACTGCAATGTGACAGCCGAATACACCAAAGACGGCATTGGATATGAGCAATTCGGCAGCCTGCTCAATACCGACGTCATTCAAAACGTCATGCAGCATGACAACAACGTATATATGAAGCGCATTGCGCTTGACGATAAATCATACGTTGATGTCGCTATCCAGCAATACCGCTCAGGTGCCGTGCTGGTATACAGGCACACCATCGAAGAGTTTGCGGAAAAGTCCATCCTTTCCATCCAAAACCTGCTTGATGGTTATGACCCAGAGCAAAATGGCACCTTCGTCATCACCGACGGCTCTGAAATAGTCGCGTCCAACAACCCAGATTTTTTGGCAGAAACTATATCGCCAGAAAACTATGACCTCGTATACAAAATCCGCCAAAGCGACCAAGCAGACAAGCTGATTACCGTAGAAAAAGAAGGCGAAAGCCAGCGCTACTTTGGCAGATATAGCCATGGTACCCAGTTTTACATCTGTGCTTTCATGCCTGAGCGACAGATATTCGGCAACACGCTACCTGTGGTAGCTACTGCGATTATCCTTTACGTGCTTGCTCTCGCGGTAGTGCAGTTCATGAGGCTCCGTGCAACAAATAAACTTATATCAGAGCAAAAAGAACAAGAATATATCTATCAACAAGAGCTCGAAAACAAAAATGCCGCTCTCACCAAAGCGATCAATAAAGCCGAAGCGGCAAGCCGCTCTAAACAAGACTTTTTGTTTAATATGTCCCACGATATCCGCACGCCCATGAATGCCATCATTGGCTTTACTAATCTAGCAGAGCAACATATCGACGATAAAGAAAAAACGAGGGACTACCTCGAAAAGATTATGTCTTCAAGCCAACATTTACTCGCTCTCATTAACGACGTCTTAGACATGAGCCGTATCGAAAACGGCAAAGTCAACATAGAAGCTACGCCTGTGTGCGTCACCGAACAAATGCAGCTCGTTAAAGATGTTGTGAACTCAGAAATTGAAGCAAAAGGGCTCACTTATATTGAGAAAACAGAAAACCTTGACGACATTTACGTGTACGCTGATGCGCTTCATGTAAACCGCGTTCTTATGAATATCTTAGGCAATGCAGTTAAGTTTACGCCTGAAGGCGGCACGGTAGCACTTACCATACGCGAGAGGCACTCCGAGCATCCCGAGCACGCTTACTACGATTTTATTATCGAAGACAACGGCATTGGCATGAGCGAAGAGTTTGTAAGCCGCATATTTGAACAGTTTGCCCGAGAAAAAACATCGACCGTAAGTCGCACACAAGGCACAGGGCTTGGCATGTCTATCACAAAAAGCCTTGTAGACCTTATGGGCGGCACCATTGATGTCGAAAGCGAGCTCGGCAAGGGATCTCGCTTTACGGTGTCGCTAGAGTTTAAGATAACTACCAAAGATATCGTAGAAGGTCACATTACTGAGCGCGAAGTCCCTACAAACGTCGATTTGTCTGGCAGAAAAATACTGCTCGCAGAAGACAATGACCTCAATAGAGAGATAGCGATTGCTATACTCGAAGCCGCAGGTTTTGAAGTTGAGACAGTCTGCGATGGCAGCGAAGCGCTTGATAAAATCAACACTCACGCTGCTGATTACTACGACCTCATCCTTATGGATATACAGATGCCCATGATGAATGGGTATGAGGCAACGCGCAGCATCAGGTCGCTCGAAGACCCAGACAAAGCGCGCATACCTATCGTCGCGATGACTGCAAATGCCTTTGACGAAGACAAGAAAAATGCCTTTGCCGCCGGCATGGATGATCACATCGCTAAGCCCATAGATACCACGACTTTGATAAAAACCATCGAGCAAGTCTTAGGTAGCGCAAACAGCGAAAATAACGATTGAGGCTTACGCGCGACTAAAAAAATCCCCCGCCGAAGCAGGGGATGCAAACAACAACTAAAAAGGTAAGCGCGACTAAAGCCCAAGCGCTTTTTTGAGCGAAGACACACGGCGGCGAGAAACTGGTATCTTTTCATCAACACCATTGAGCGTGAGCAAAAGCGTGCCGCCAGAAACCGACTCAATCTCTTCAACCATAGACAAATTTACGAGGTAGCCACGATGTACGCGGAAAAAGCCATGCCCATCGAGTCGCTTTTCTAACTGCGCAAGACTGACCGTAGAGAAGTAACGGTCAGTGTCAGTCTGCAAGTAAGCATAGTCGTCACGGGCCATCACAAAGCGTATCTTGTCGATACCGATAAGGATTTTCTTGCCACCCTTTTCAACCGGGATACGCTCCGACTTTTGTGCTTGCATATGCAAGGCAACTTGCTCGCGCACGCGCGCGATAGCCTGTGCGAGACGGTCAGTCTCAACAGGCTTTACCAAGTAGTCGACAGCCTTGACCTTAAACGCGTCAAGTGCAAACTCGCTATAAGCCGTAACAAACACAACGGCCGGGGGAAATTTCAAATGCTGCAAGGCCTCAGCTAGCTGCAAACCAGTGGCCTCTGGCATATTGATGTCGAGAAACATAACATCACACGGATACTCTTTGAGCTTTTCTATAGCCTCACGTACACTAGCCGCCTCAGCAGCGACTTCCACCTGGCCCAGCTCGTCAAGTAAGTATTTCAGTTCAGAACGCGCGGGGGCCTCATCATCAACGATAATTGCTTTTAACATTATGGCCTCCAAACTATAAAAGGAATCGACTAACTCATAGCGCATTATAAAGCAAATGAGTTTCAAAATTACGAGAAGATACGAAAAGATGCGAATACAAAATTAATATATCCCACCTTGCTACATATGAAGCACAAAAGTACAACAAGCTCTCCTGCTGCTACCATCTTGACGTGCTCTGTCAACGAAAGACCCCCTTGCGGGGGCGACTGATTTGTCTGCAAGGGGGTTGGGGAAACAATCGCGCCCGCAAGAGGGTCTTACTATTTTAAATTATCTTCGTTGATGCCAGTGCTACTCGTTTATTTTTTCGCGCCTG
>CAYNWQ010000088.1:0-6414 GCA_964400955.1 uncultured Gordonibacter sp.
AAAACATCGCTATTGATTTCGCTGGCAAATTTTATGCTTTGTCGCAAGATAAACCCATGACCGTCATCTCGCCTGAGCAAGCTGCTGCACGTGAAAAAGCAGCAAAAATAGCTGCAGCAAAAGCGGCGAAGGCGGCAAAAGAAAAAACCACTGAAAACACCGATGACCTAGAAGCAAAACTTGCGGGTATGGATCCCGATAAAGCCGCGCGTGTGCGTGCAGCAATGCAAGCAAAGGCTGCCAAAGAAAAAGCAGCTGATAAAAATGTTGCCCAAAACACAGCGGCTTGTCCTTCACAAACCGAAAAGGGAGGTGAATAATATGGGAAAATCAACCATTATCCCATTTGGACCTCAGCATCCGGTTCTGCCGGAACCGCTTCATCTTGACTTGGTGGTAGAAGATGAAAAGGTTATCGAAGCGATTCCGCAAATTGGTTTTGTACATAGAGGTCTTGAAAAACTTGTAGAAACACGTGATTACAATCAGTTCATCTATATCGCTGAGCGTATTTGCGGCATCTGCGCTTTTGGCCACTCTTATGGCTATGCGCAAACGATAGAAAGCCTTATGGATGTAGAGATTCCAAAACGCGCTGAATATTTGCGTGTTATCTGGCATGAGCTTTCTCGTGTGCATTCTCATATTTTATGGATGGGTCTTGCGGCTGATGCTTTTGGGTTTGAGAGCCTCTTTATGCATTGCTGGCGCCTCCGTGAGCGTGTACTTGATATCTTCGAAAAAACTACCGGCGGACGCGTCATCTTTTCAGTCGTAAAAGTTGGCGGTGTGGTGCGCGACATGGATGCTTCTATGCTCCAAGAAATGAAAAACACCCTTGAAGGCATCAAAGAAGATTACGATCAAATTTGCAAAGCGTTCCTCAATGATATTTCCGTTAAAAACCGTACTGTTGGCGTGGGCTACCTCAGCAAAGCTGACGCTGAGTCATTATCTATGGTTGGTCCATTCCTCCGTGCGTCAGGCGTAAACTACGATGTTCGCATGCTGGGAAAAGGCGCTTATGGTGACTTGTCTGACTTTGAGCCTATCACCGACACACAGGGTGACTGCTACGCACGTGTTAAAGTACGCGCGCTTGAAGTATTGCAATCAATCGATATCATAAACGAAATGATTGCCAAAATACCTGAGGGAGATATCGCAGTACCTGTTAAGGGCAACCCTGCCGCTGGTGCTCAAGCAGCAAATGTCCTTGAGCAACCCCGTGGTGAGTGCTTTTATTTTGCGCGTGGTAATGGTTCGAAATTCCTCGACCGCGTGCGCGTACGTACACCAACAAGCCAAAATATCGCTGGTATGACTGCAGCACTGAAGGGTTGCGATCTCGCTGACGTTAACATGATAGTTTTAACCATCGACCCCTGCATCAGCTGCACAGAAAGGTAGGAGGAACATGGGAAGTTTCAAGTTAGGAAAAATGACTTTATCGGGCTTGTTTAAAAAGCCAGAGACAAGACTCTATCCAGTAGAAGTAAAAACTCCACCCGTAGGACTTAAGGGATCTGTTGTCAACAACGTTGACAACTGCATCCTCTGTGGTATCTGCGCGAAACGTTGTCCTGCACATGCGATTGTCGTTGATAAAGCGTCGCGCACTTGGACGATAGACCATTATCGCTGCGTGCAATGCGCATGCTGCGTGCGTGAGTGCCCCAAACAATGTTTAGTCATGGAGCCTCATTATGCACCAGTCGCCACTACCAAAAAAGAGGACGTTTTCGAGGTGGGCGAGAAGGCATAAAATCTTTTAAACGTTCACAATTTAACTTTTGCTATGAACAACTCAAACGCCAAATACCGTTTGAGTTGTTCATTTTTTTACAAAGCCTTTACAAAACTGAACAAGTACTCTATACTGCGTCCCGCTGCAAAAAACAAGAAGTGCTGATATAGCTAAGCAATAGATGATAAATCAGCACTCCGTAAGCAATACTTGCTTATATACGAAGGGACGAGTATGTCACTAACACAAAACGAATTTAAAACGCTTGTTGCACTGATGGATGAAGATGTGCATAGCCAAAGAGATATCGCTTCTAAAACTGGACTGTCGCTTGGCAGTGTGAATTCTACTTATCGCGCACTTACCGAATCTGGTCTAGTTGACAATTTCTATGTTACCCAAAAAGGTTACGAGAGCGCTAAACCCTATAAAGTAGATAACGCTATCATCATGGCTGCAGGGCTTTCATCTCGTTTTGCTCCTCTTTCATACGAAAAGCCAAAGGGTGTCTTACAAGTGAGAGATGAAGTACTCGTCGAGCGCCAGATACGACAGCTCCAAGACGCCGGCATTAGCGATATTACAATCGTCGTGGGCTATATGAAAGAGTGTTTTTTCTACCTCGAAGATGCTCTCGGTGTAAAGATTGTTGTTAACCCTGACTATGCCGTCCGCAATAATAATTCTACTCTCATGTTGGTTAAAGACCAGCTAAAAAATACCTATATATGCTCATCCGATGACTACTTTACCGAAAATGTATTTGAACCTTACGTTTATCAGGCCTATTATGCAACTACGTTTTTCGAGGGCGAAACCGATGAATATTGTGTCACTTGCGGCAAAGGTAATCGCATAACGGGTATCACGATAGGCGGAACTGATGCTTACGGTATGCTCGGTCATGCCTATTTTGATCGCGCGTTTTCTGAAAAATTTGCTGCAATTTTAACAGAGGTCTATGATCGACCCGAAACAGCATCAAAACTTTGGGAAGATATCTACGCTGATCACGTCAAAGAGCTCTCCATGGTTATGAGATCATATAAGCCAGGCATTATCTACGAATTTGACTCTCTCAACGACTTGCAAGAATTCGACCATGACTTTATCTCAAATGTAGACTCTCACATTTTGGACAATATTTGCAAAACGCTTGACTGTGAGCGCGCAGACATTTGCGATATTGTGCCTATCAAAGAGGGTCTCACCAATCTCTCTTGCCGTTTTCGCGTGCACGATAAACTCTATGTTTACCGTCATCCCGGAGCTGGTACTGACGAGATCATCGTGAGAGCTAGCGAGGCTTTTTCACAAGGGGTTGCCAAAAAACTCGGCATAGACGACACGTTTGTTTATGAAAGCCCTGATGAAGGCTGGAAAATATCAGTGTATATACCTGATTGTATACCCTTTGACTATCACAACCCTGACCATGTTAGGCGTGGTCTTGCCCTCGCGCGAAAACTGCACGAGAGCGGGGAAGTATCTGAGTGGACCTTTGATGTGTACCAAAAAGCCGTCGATATCGTAAGACTACTTGGTGCACGCTCTTATCCGCTTTTCCCAGACTATGATGACTTAGCACAAAAAGCAGCAAGGCTCAATGAGTGTGTTAAGGCAGATAAGGTTAGTCCTTGCTTGTGTCATAACGATTTTTATAATCCAAACTTCCTTGTACGAGATGACCTTATGTATCTCATCGACTGGGAATATTCCGCGATGTCTGACTATGCAAGTGATCTAGGAACTTTTATTTGCTGCTCAGATTATGATCTTGACGAGGCGAAACAAGTTATCAACGCCTACTTTGGTCGCGAGGCGACAGATGAAGAGCAGAGGCATTGTTTAGCCTATGTTGCTCTATCAGCCTACTACTGGTTTGTTTGGGCTCTCTATAAAGAAGCTACCGGCGACCCGGTAGGAGAGTGGCTTTATCTTTGGTACCGTAGCGCGAAAACGTATAGCACCGTCGCGCTTGAAGCCTACAACAAGTAGGCGATAAGATGTCTGACAAAATAGAGCGCTCTAATTTGTCAGGTGCAGGGGCAAAGCGTATGTTAGTCGCAATGCGCAAGCGATAAGTATGCGTCGCCTTTGGTACAACAAATTCTCATCATGCAATGAGAAGTAAATTTTAAAAAGAGGACTAGGAGAAGAAGTGGAAATTATTGGAACAGTTGTGGTTTATATAATCATGGCGTGTGCGCTTGTGGGCGCAATCGCCTCGGTTATTAAACCAGAAAGTGAGCTTGGGCAACAGTTTGTAGCTGGTATTGACTCAATCGGTCCTATCTTTTTGCCGGTTGCAGGCATCATGGCCTCAGCTCCCTTTCTTACTGCATTTGTAGAGTCGGTATTTGGCCCGGCATACAGTGCACTTGGCGCTGACCCTGCTATGGCAGCGACGACGTTTATCGCCGTTGACATGGGAGGATATCAGCTTGCAGACGCTCTTGCTCAAACACGTGAGAGCTGGATTATGGCTATGACGACCGGTTATATGGCAGGTGCAACTATCGTATTTACCATCCCGGTTGCGCTTAAAATGCTTGAGAAAAAAGACCGCAAATACCTCGCGCTCGGAGTTATGAGCGGCCTTTTGGCAATACCGATTGGCGTTTTTGTATCGAGTGCCATCATTGCGCTTGCAAATCCTGTCATTCGCGAAACAGTGTCAACGAATGCAGAAGCAACGTATCAGCTTGCTTTAAGCTTCGGGCAAATTGGCCTTAACCTCATACCGCTCATCATTATTTGTGTTGCTTTAGCTGCGGGACTCAAATTTGCTCCAGATGCAATGATCAAAGGATTTATCGTTTTTGGTCGCGTCATGGAAAGTGCTCTTAAAATAGTGTTTGTGCTCGCTGTTATCGAATACAACACCAGCTTCTTTACTAATGTATTTGGCGGCTTTGGCTTTGAACCTATTATCGCAGATGAGGAAGATATATTCAGAGCTCTTGAAGTGTCAGGTGCAATAGGCATGATGCTTTGCGGCGCTTTTCCGATGGTATATCTTATCAAGCGCTACCTTGCACGTCCGCTTGAAAAGATTGGTGGCGTTGTAGGCTTAAGCTCAAATGCAACGACGGGCTTGCTTGCAGCATCTGCAAACGTGCTTGCTGCTCTTGCGATGGTAAAAGACCTCTGTGCACGCGATAAGGTACTCGTTATGGCATTTGCTGTTTGCTGCGCTTTCCTATTTGGAGATCACTTAGCCTTTACCGCAAACTTCCAACCATCCCTTATTGTACCGGTATTAGTCGGCAAACTCTGCGCTGGTATATGCGCTATTGTATTTGCCAATCTCCTTGCAGTACGCAAAGCCGAAGAACTTGAAGCAAAAGACCTCGAAGAAGAAAAACAACTCAGTGTTACTGTATAAGTCTAATCTAAAAACAAAGCTTTTTCTTAGGCAGGTTTAGATAATTAAAAAAATGCGCTTGGGTTTTCCAGGCGCATTTTTTTGAGCGAAGTTCCTTGGTAATGCAGTAAAAAAACGATATAGGATAAGCTTTAAGCATTCCATCCTAAGAACAATTTTTAGTAAAAATGTAAGTTCATTGTCTAGATTTCGACAACTATGCGTAGATAAATAGAATGCTTAGGCGATTTATGATAGATACTGTTACAATAGCAGTTTGTAATAACGGAGTAACTTAGGATACATAAGCACATTTTGCCTGATACGAGCCGAAAAGGAACGCGAAACTTTGAGTGATACAAACACTACAAACACCAGCGCGCACAGCACACAAGATGAAGTCCTAGATAAGGTCTTTACTATACCTAATCTGATTTCGTTTATCAGGCTTTGTCTTGTTCCACTGTATCTTTTTTTACTACTCCGCGGAAAAGATATTGCAGCTACATTTGTCTTTGCTTTTGCGGCTTCAACGGACTGGGTTGATGGACAAATCGCTCGACGCACTCATGCTGTTTCAAAATTAGGACAATTACTTGACCCTGCTGTCGATCGTATCTTGATGATCGCGGGCGTGTTAGGTCTTTTGTTGGTAGAAAGGCTACCTCTTTGGGTTGTTGTCGTAGTGGTATTGCGCGATCTCTTTCTTATCGTGGGCGCCGCTTGGCTTCTCAAGCGTCACCAAATACGTATTGCAGTTGTTTATCCTGGCAAAGTAGCTACAACGTTTTTGTTCGTTGGTTTTGCGGGACTTTTGCTCAATATGCCCCAAATTGCGGGACTCGGCATAATAGATGTAGCCTGGCTGCCTGGCTTTTCGGCTGGCGCGGTATCGTGGGGTATATGGTTTGTATATGCAGGGCTCATTTTGGCAATTCTTACTACCGCTTACTATATTCGCACAGCTTATGTACGCTTAATTGAGTCGAAAACACAGGCAAGTGTGGTCTAGTCGTGGACAAGCGCGATAAAGCTTTTGCGTCATCTAGTCGCCCATCGGTGCGAACAAAGAGTACTACAACGCGCACAGCGGGCTCTCAAAACAAGAGGACAGCTCTGTCGGGTAGCTCTACAAAGGGCACGCGCGTGCAGCCCTCTTCTACGCGTGCGCGCACGACAGCGCGTCATACATCGGCTTTTCCATCGTCTACCTCTGCAAACTCGCAAAGTCGACGTAGTTTTGCGTCGCGTGCGAGCTCATCTTCAAATTCCACAAAACCCACTACACCGTCGAATAAAA
>CAYNWQ010000089.1:0-6413 GCA_964400955.1 uncultured Gordonibacter sp.
TGCCATAAGCCAAACCCAAGGGCAAACGTTTGAGCGCAAACGTAAAAACGCTCAAAGAAAAGAAATAAGCAAGCGCAGTTAAGACCGTATACACAGGTACCGTAAACCCATCCGAGAGCTTCATAGTAGTCGCGCCGAATATCTCACACACGATAGAAAAACCGAGCAGAGCAAAGCGATTGCGCGCATCAAAAAAGTCGACAAGACGCGCAAAGAAACTTTTCTTTTCGCTATCCATGCTTACACACCAAGCCTCAAGATGACAACGCCCGCAATGATAGCGATAAGGCCTATAACTTTCGTTGCGTTAAAACCCTCTCGCCAAAAAAGGGCGCCCACCACTGCAGTGAGCGCGATGCCAAGGCCATTCCAAGCCGCATATACAAAGCCAAGCGGCAAATATTCCATCGTCTGTCCCATAAGGTAAAAGGCAAGAAAATACCCCGCAACAACACCGATAAGCGGCAGCTTACGCTCAAATCCATGCGAAAGCTTCATCATCGAGTCACCGAAAACGTCGCACACGACTGCGACTCCAAGCATTACGTAAGCAAGCAGCACTTTTTTGTCGATCCTTATCGCTACAAGACTATTCGTAACTATTGTCGGCGGACAAATACCAGTTTTCCTCAGCAGCAATAGTATCAGGGTCATTAAATCCCGGGATAACGACGTTTATGCAGTAAAGCAAAAAGAGAATCAAAAATCCCACGACGATACCCACAAAAAGTGCATTGACAGCGTCTTTTGAGAAACGCGCGAGGAATTTCTCGAGAGCTGGGTATATTACCCACACCATAAGTGTCGACACCACGCCAAAGGCAAGTGCATTTTGCAAGCACACCTGACCCATAAAGTTGCAGAACATATTGCGATAATCCCAAAGCGGCAAAGAACCGTCAGGCAGAGGTTGGTTAAGCATAAGCCCCATAGCGAGCTCGATAAGCGTACAGACCAAAGCGTTGAGCGCAAAACTCGCCAATAAAGAAAGGAAGGGCTTTTTGATTTTTGCAACCATAAAGCACTTTACCGGGTAGAGCAAAAGCACGCACGCTACCGCGCCAACACCATACACGACAAAGGGATAGAGCCAGTCGCTCCAAATCTGAGAGTTTGGATCATAGGTGCCAGGCAAAATGCCGAAACGGATAAACGTGCAATATCCTGCTTCCATCCAGTGCCCCACAACGGAAAACACGCAAAAATAGATGATAAGGTTGCGCCAGAATGGCCATGTTTTTGGTCTAAACAAATTGGCAGCCTTATCAAGAGATGCTTTGCGGGTCTCTGCGGAAAATGGCTGCACAAGCACCGCACGCACACGTCTCGAAGTTGAAAAATAAATAAGCAAAATAATATCGGAGGTAGACTGCATGCACTGATCAAAAACATTAAACTGCCCCGTTGCAAGATGCCAAATCGTACCGATGGTGATATTAAATATCGCAAATCCGATAACCCAGAAACGAGCCGCACGCTTGCGGTAAAAGATAAGCCAGAAACTGATGGCGTCAAAAATAAGGTTCAAATAATCAATAATATTTCCAAAGCTGATGGTATAAGAACCTTTTATCTTGAATACCAAAAATACAACCGTAACAACAATGTTGATGGCAAATACCACTTGGATAACACGCATAAAACCAAGCTTTTTAGGATTTGCAAATTTTGAAGGAACCGCCGCGCTAGGTATGCCGCCCGCAACAGCTGCGCCACTTGTTGCAGGTGCGCAATTCGCACTAGATGCAGCGGGTGTGCTTTCTGAGGTTTGTGTATCGATATTGTCTACCATGTCTACTTTTTCTACCTTATCTCATATATCTATCAAAGCGTAACAAGCATGCGCTTAACCACACGGTGCGCAATGCTACCACACAAACGTCCATATGATAACAAAATACATCGATTATGGCTTTTTTGTTTGAGCCTTAAAAGTAGCATCATGAAAAGACGCATTAGGTGTTTAATTCAGCCATGCCAATACTTTCAAGACAAGACGAAACTCGCGGATACGCGCCCGATACCTTTGTGTATTGGCGCAATCTAGCCTTGTATTTTTGTATCTTTTCGGTGGGCGGGCATTGGATGGAAATCGCCTACTGTTCATTTATGAACATCTTTGGCATAGTCGATGCTGACTCTTTGGTGTGGGATGATCCTTTTTATCCCTTTCTGGTGTATGGCATCGGCACCGCCATATGCTCACTCGTACTCGTGCCTATCAGAAATGGGCTCGTAAAAAGGCACAAAACCGTCAAAGCGGCGGCGATTCATTTTTACGTGATTACCGTTTTGGTCTGCATGCTTATGGAACTCGCTATGGGTTTCATGCTCAACCAACCAGATGCATTTGGAAACTATCCTCTTTGGGATAATTCACAGCTACCCTTAAATATCTTAGGCCAAGCTTGGCTGGTAAACGATGTCGCACTTGGCGCAGTTGCCATGCTCTACACTTGGATAATATATCCACTCTGTCAACGAGCACTTGGAAAGATTCCCTACCGCGTAATCAATGGGCTTTCGGCCGTCATCATAGTGGGCTTTATCATTTTGTGTATCGTGAAATTTTCTTAAGGCGCACCGGCTACGCCACACATACGTCGCAGCACCTACACCACGCGCCTGCGGTGCGCAGGTAAACCTAGCGCCTCTAGCCTATCACCTTTGAAGACTCAACCTTTTCCACATACCACTTCATAAAGCCAGCAAGCGGTTTGCGCAAAGCTAGACCAAGTAAAGCTGCAGGTATAGCAAACAAAAGCAGACATCCTATAGATATCCAGAAATCACAACCATATACCCCAAACATCGCAGCGCGCATAGCGTTAACCACATGAGTCGCCGGCAGCCAAGGACTTACCGCCTGCACAAAACCGGGTAAAATTTGCAAAGGGAAAGACCCGCCACACCCAGTCACCTGCACGATAAGCATAAGCACCGCAATCGCTTTGCCAAGATTGGCAAACGACACCACAAGCGCGTAGATAATGAAGGAAAACACGAGCCCTGCTACCCAGAAACACAACATGAAAAGCCACGGGTGCGCTACTTGCACGTCTAAGAAATACATATTGCCAAGTCCCATAAGCGTTGACTGCATAAGAGACAGAAAAGCTACCACACCAAAACGTCCCATGAAGAGCTGCCGCGGAGCCACACGCGCAAGATGTGCCTTTTCTTGGTCTTTTTCAGACAAAGCTGGCTTTACGGCAACCATAATCAGCAAGGCTCCGATGAACAGAGCAAGCGTCGTATACAAAGGCGCCATGGCAGAACCAAAATTTTCAACAGGAAATACTGCGGTGCGCTCCACACCTACCGGGGCAGCAAGCGCAGAAGCCAAAAAGCTAGCATCTGTCCCTAGGATCTGGCGCAAAAGCTCAGTATCTCCTGATGCAAGGGCGCTATCTATATTGTCAGCTAGCGCGCTAAATTTGTCTCCCACCAAACGCAAATCATCTGCCGCAGTCGTTATTTTATCGCGCGCATCTCCTAAAAGCTCTGTCACAGAGCCCGTCGAGTCAGTCATTTCAGACACTGCGCCATCGAGTTTATTAGTACCCGCAACGAGGTAATCTGCAAGCTTACTTGCTTCGTCCCCTAGGCTCGTAAGAAGCGGTTTGATGTTTTCTTCATAGTCGCCGCTAAGTGAGGCAATATTAGATTTTGCCGACTCAAGTTCTTGCTTTGCTGCGCTGTATTTTGCTTGCACTTGTGCGTTTCCCGACTCAAGCTCATCGGCCGCCTCATCAAGGCTTTGTGCAGCGTCTTCGGTGTATTGTGCAAGCGTCTCAAGTTCGCTTGCTGCTATCTCAAGCGTCGCTTTTATGCTCTCCGGTGCACGCTCAGCCGCCGATTTCAAATCACGCGCAAGCTCACTGTAGCGCGTTGCCTGTGCACGCACGCTGCTCGCTTCTTCCTTTAAGCGAGCTACACTATGCTCACTGTCATCATTTCCCACAGAAACGACTTCATCAAGCGCTGCAATTGCGTTATCGAAGACGCTCTCGCTTGACTCAAAAAAGCTCGTGAGGTTTTGTGTTTGCGTTTTAAGTGTAGTCGCAAGAGATGAGGCCTCACTCACACTCTCTTGTGCACTATCTTCGATTGCATCCACTCCACTGCTTGCATTTTCCATTAGCGCCGCTGAGCTATCTACAAGGCTTGCCGAAGAATCTGCTAAAGTCGCGTACACATCAAGCACTGCAGCCGCTTCATCAACGCGACTACCCATCTCGCGCACGTGACTTGAAAGCGTTGCAATAGTCGAGGTCGCGTCGGCATCATCAGCATAGTCCGACAAAGACTCTGCAACGCCTAAAGCAACTTCAGAGAGCGTTTGCGTAAAGGTTTCATTGACTTGATAGGCTACTGAGTCTGCTCCTTTGTCGGTAATCTTAGGAGCAATGGCGCTTTTCTTTTCGTTGGTATAGTAGATGATTTCACCATGCTCTACGTCTTCAGAATAAAAAGTCAGCATGTCTTGACTAAAGCTCTCAGGGATAACAACCGCAGCGTAATAACGCCCTGCACGAGCGCCATCTATGGCGTCTTCTTCGTCGGTAAAAATCCAATCGATGTCATCGTTTGCACGCAAAGCACTAACCACCTGATCGCCAATATTTACCCGCAAAGGTATCAGGTCGCTTTTATAGCCCGCGTCAGTATTAGCAACCGCAACCGTCAGGTTTCCCGTATTATCAAAGACATTCCAGCAGGCCATGATGTTGTACCACGCAAAGATAGAAGGCATGATGATAAGCCCGAGTGCAATAATCACACTCATCGTATTTGAAAAGAGGCGACGCATATCGCTTTTAATTATGCGAAAAATGTTACTCATCGCGCTCACCTCCTTTTGCAGACGCATCGATATCAGTGTGCACCATCTTGTTGCGCCCGACTCCTATCTCAACGATGCTTTCAGGCGTGATACCATCAAGCGTCATCTGACGATTGATGCTTGCACGTATACATTCGACCGTAACCAAAAAGATAAACACTGCGATAATCCAGACGAGCATTACACTCAAAAGTATGACTTTTTCGGTATTAGTAAGCGTAAATACCGTCGCTATCAGTATCGGCACCAGCAGACCCACAAAGGTACCACCCTTGATAAGCCGCGGATACCATCGGTCAAATCGCTCATGACGATAGATAATACGCCTGCGATACTCTTCCTTATCAGCAATCGCGCGAAATATTTGCGAGAAACGATAAGGACGCGAAGGTATTTCGACCGTTTCGCCGTTATACAAACCACTTTGGCGCACCTGGGTCGCAACCATACGATTTAAGTTTGCCGCAAGCGGTCTAACGATTACTCCAAGTGCGCTAAAGGCGACAAAAAACGCAAGCAGCGCCGCAAGCGCACTTGCGTACTGCGTACCGTAAAACCCACAAATCGCCTCGCGCATAGCGTTAATGCCATACGTAAAGGGGAAATACGGGTAAATCGCTTGGAAAAAGGGTGGTGTCATCTCGATAGGATAAAGCCCTGTTGCACCTGGGATTTGCGCGAAAACCAGCAGGACGCAGATGCCTTTTCCGATATGTTGTAAGGTGAGCGAAAGCGCGTAGATGATACTTAGATACGCAAGAGACGCAACAGAGGCAGCAACGAAAAGCGCAGGGACATTTGCCGCTTGCACGCCTATCACTAAAACACCCGCACAGCAGATGAGAGCCTGCCCGACTGCTAGTATTGCAAAGAGCAAAAAACGCCCCCAGTAACGCTGTGTAACCGTGAGTTTTTTAATGCCTTCATCGTCAACTTCTTGCTTCATGATGACAAGAAGCATAAAAGCACCAATCCAAAACGTCAGGTTCATAAAAAGTGGCGCCATCGCAGATCCATACGCGTTGAGCTCATAGAGCTTTTCAGTTACGAGCTCGGTGGGAGAAGCCATAAAATCTGCGATTTTACTCGCATCGAGGTCGTCGGTGCCAAAAAGTTGCGTCAAAGTATCCGAAGCACTTAGCGCGATAACGTCGGTTTGTATGCTTTCAAAGTCATCTGTTATGTCGACGAGAAGATCATCGGTTTGAGTGAGCGCATCTTTTGATGACGAAAGCGTTGACGTGAGCTGGTCAAGCACGAGGTTTGTTTGTGATATCAAAAGCTTTTGGTTAGAGACCGCGCCACTCAAGACCTGCGCCGTGCTGCTCAAATCGGAAAGCGCAGACGTAACCGCTGGAATAGTTGTACCAAACAAACTATTCATAGAACTTTGCGTATTCTGCATCGTAAGCTGCAGAGCACTATTGAATGCATCCGTTGCCTTTGTCAAAGAGCTGATGGTATCTTCAACGTCTTGTTTGGCATCTTTGAGTGCATCTAAAGACGTTTGCGCCGCCTGACGTTTTTGCTCTAAAGAACCGATTATTTGTTCAATTGAGTCTTTCTC
>CAYNWQ010000090.1:0-6405 GCA_964400955.1 uncultured Gordonibacter sp.
CTTTGGCGGCTACCGCCCTGGCAGGTTTTTACAATGCGCCTGTCTTGCTGACAAGCAAAGATTCGCTATCAGCGCAAGCGGCCTTAGAAATTAAGCGCCTTGGTGCTGACTACGCAGTTTTAGTAGGTGGTGAGGCAGCGCTTAGCGCTGGCGTGCGCACAGAGATTGAAGAATTGGGACTTAACACCAACCGTCTTTACGGCGACACTCGTATAGAGACGGCTTTAGAAGTGTATAAGCAAGGCGTAACATTTAGTGCATGGGGCAAAACTGCCATCGTCGCTACCGGTGAGGGTTATGCTGATGCGCTCTCAATCGCTTCGTATGCGTACGCAAATGACGCGCCTATTTTCTTAACGAACGCCGACAAGGTGCTTACCGATGATGCGGTCTCTGCTATCAAGCAGGGAGGTTTTAGTCGTGTGTTGTTTATTGGTGGCAACGCAGTAGTAAGCGATGAAGTGGCTAGCCAAATCGGCAACAGTGTTGAGTATGTGCGTTTAGGTGGCGAAACCCGCTATGAAACTTCGGCGGTCGTTGCGCAGTTCTGTCTAGGCGAAGGCATGCAGGTAGAGGGCATGGCGGTAGCCTATGGCGAAAACTTCCCGGATGCTCTCGCTGGTGGCGCTTTGTGCGGAGCGTCAAAGAGCATACTCATGCTTGCAAACGAGGACAACCCGGGTTATGTGACTTCGCTTTTGAAGTCAAACCAAGACAAAGTGACGTATGCGTATGCGCTTGGAGGAACTTCGGTTATATCGGATGATCTCTTGAACAAGTTCAAGCAAGCCTTTTAAGATTTGTCGAATAAGCGCAAATAGTGCAAATAAGCGCAAATGAGCACAAAATTGATAATCTTTCTTAGAGAGACTGTCATGAGCGAGAATGGGCGCTACAATATGAGCACCGGCAAAGCCCGTTAGTTTAAACTAGGGTGCGGGTAGCGCTAGGGTTTTGAAGGGAGTCAGCGGCTGCTGGCTCCCTTAGTTTTTACACAGACATTAAACATTTTTTTGTGTAAGAGCAATAGAGTACTCGTTTGAATCTGCTGCCCTTTTGCCAACTTGACGTGCGCACAAGTTATTGATGTATTACAATGCCTGCATGCACAAAACGCGAGACGACATAAGCTTTTCACCAAAGACTCCTGTTGAGGGGTTTTCTGCTGTGCTGCTTTTCATAGGAGCTTTTCTTGTGATGCTTTGGACGCTTATCATCATCGTGAGGGTGGTAGTGGGTTAAGCATGCTTGTGCCGGCAGACAATCGAGAGGTGCGGTAGGGCGCGCAATGTGGCAGCGGTTTACATTTTATGATGTGCGCGTCATAGGTCACTACCTCGGTACCCTTATTTTATTTTCGGCCATCGGAATGGCGGTGCCTTTTGTAACGGCGCTCATTTTCCAAGAGTGGGAGCCGGCGGCGCGCTATTTGTTTACCGCAGGTATTGCGCTTGTGGTGGGTGCGCTGTTGCGTTTTTTGCGCATCGAGCCGGGCCGCCTCAACCGTCAACAAGCGCTTGCAGTGACCGGCTTTGCGTGGATTGCGCTTGCTTTCGTGGCAAGCATTCCGCTCTTTTTATCGGGACACTATGCGACCTATCTCGATGCTTTGTTTGACGGCGTGTCTGGTTTGACCACTACCGGTGCAACCATCATACGTGACCTCGACCATCTTTCAAATGCTGACAATATGTTTCGCTTTATGATGCATTTGCTTGGAGGCTTAGGCCTTATCGTCGTGGCATTGTCTTTTGGACTCTTTGGAAAACGTACCGGAGCGAGCCTTTTTACTTCTGAGGGGCGCAGTGAGCACGTGGTGCCAAATGTCGTGCAGACGACGCGTTTTATCTCGCGTATTGCTTTGTTTTTTATCACGCTTGCGACTGCCATCATCACGGTGTTGTGCCTTGTGAAAGGCATGGAGCCAACGCGCGCGGTGTTGCAGTCGTTGTGGCTTTCTATCTCAGGTTTTGTGACGGGTGGCTTTACGCCTATGAGTCAAAGCGTGCTGTACTATCACTCTTTTCCTATAGAGTGCGTGCTTATGTTTTTGATGGTACTTGGCTCGATTAGTTTTCTTTTACACAGTGAGGTTTATAACGGGCGCATCGAGATGTTTTTCCGCGATATTGAGACACGTACGATGCTCATTTGGCTTGGCGTGATGACTTGCGTGCTCGCGGCGTCTTTATCTGCAAGCGCGTCGTTTTCTGATTTGCCCTCGCTTTTGCGTCGTGGGCTTTTCATGGTGATATCGGCGTTTTCTACGACGGGCTTTCAAAATATCACGACCAACCAGCTCACCACCGTGTTTACTTCGGGAGCCTTTTTGGCACTTGCGCTTATCATGGCGATAGGTGGCGGCGCGGGTTCAACCGCTGGCGGTATCAAATTTAGCCGTATAGGTGTGATATTTAAGTCGCTCGTTTCGACGATAAAAGAAGCGCTTGCGCCGGACTCGGCGCGCGTGGTGGTGTCTTATTATCACGTGGGCAGGCGCATTTTGTCGGCTGATGTGGTAAAAGAAGCCATGACGGTATTTGTGCTCTATGTGACGACGTATGCGGTTGGTACGCTGGTGGGCATAGCGCATGGCTATGAGGCGACGCAGGCTATCTTTGAGTCGGTGGCGATGGCTTCAAACGGCGGCATTGTGACCGGGCTCGTGACGCCAGGTATGCCAGCCTCCCTTGAGCTTTTTTATATTTTCCAGATGTGGGCAGGGCGTTTGGAGTTTGTGACGCTACTTGCCCTCGTGGCGGAGATTATCGTGTCGTGTAACCCGATAAGGCGGACGTTGAAGGCATGATTAAGACGCTAAATCGACAGAGTATTTTGGGCGTGCCTGCTCTTGCGCTAGCGTTTTTGCTTGCGGCAGTACTTGCTGGCGCGGCTGGGCTCGTGCCGTGTGGTGCCTCTTTGGCGTTTGCCGAGGAGGATAACGGTGGCGAGATGAGTAGCGCGCCTGAAGAGGGTGCGCCTAGTGAGGGTGAGGGTGCCGCGGACGAGAACAGCGCGAGCGATGAAGGTGAGAATGCCGCACCCGATGGTGGTGACCCTGCACCGAGCGATAGCACGCCCGGTGAAGCCGCGCCTGGCAATGGTGCGCCCGATGGTGGTGACCCTGCGATGGCGAATGAAATCAACACGCAACAACTGCCTGATAGCTCTTTTATTTACGATGCTTCTATTGCTGATTTATCGGGAGCCGATGCTTATTACAACGACCAGACCGTGCAAGTGATTGGCGAGACGATAGGGGATGCCATCAATGTCACGCTTGACGCTACGCATACTTGGATTACGCTCGCGTCGACCGACGGACAAGACGCTACCGTTACGGTATTTATGACTTCGACAAATGCATCGCGCATAGACACCTTTGGTGCGTATGGCACAACGGGCACTATTTTGCAGGTGAGAGGTACCTATCACTTGGTATGCAAAGAACACGATGGCATTAGTGACTTGCACGCCGAATATGTGAGTGTGATAAAGAAAGGCACTCAGCATGCTGATACGTTTGACTTGCAACTTTTTTCGCCGGGGCTTATCTGCATAGGCGTAGGCATTTTGCTGATGTGCATCTTTAGCTATTTGCGCGAAAGACAAAGGTAGTACATGGGCTTAGGCGAGGTTGTAAAACTCGACAGAGGTTTCCCTCTTGTGCGACTAGATACTACAGGCGAGCTTGTGCGCTGCAAACATGCGACAGCGCTCGTAAAAGGTGAGCACGTGCGCGCTGTTATAGGCGATAAAGTGCGCATCGATTTTCCCGAAAGCCATGATAAGCCTATCATTTCTGCGATAGAGCCGCGTGTACGCGAGCTTGTGCGCAAAGATCCTACTGAGCGTACTCTGCCGCAGGTGCTTGCGGCCAATTTCGACCGCGTAATCGTTGCTCAGCCGATAAGCGAGATAAATCTGCGGCGCCTTGAGCGCGAATTGGTGCTAGCTCATGAGACAGGGGCAGCGGTGAGTGTGGTGCTTACCAAGGCTGACCTTGCCAAAAACGACGAAGAGCTCTCGAGCGTGCATGCGCGGGTACGTGTACTTGCGGGGGAAGCGGTGGAGATACTCGTTGTGTCAGAGAGCGACCCGGCAAGCATCGAAGAGGTGCGTGCTCTTATCCCCCAAGGTAGTGTTGCTGTGCTCATGGGCAAAAGTGGTGTGGGTAAATCGAGCCTCGTTAATTTGCTCGTGGGAGAAAGCCTGCAGCAAACCGGAGCCGTGCGCGCACATGATGGCAAAGGCCGACATACGACGGTGAGCCGTGAAATGATAGATATCCCCGGTGGTGGGCGCGTGGTAGACATGCCGGGTGTGCGAGGGCTTGGGCTTTGGGATGCTGATGCGGGTATCGGCGCTGCTTTTGCAGACATCGAAAACGCAGCACAAAACTGCCGTTTTCGTGATTGCAAGCATGAAAACGAACCAGGGTGTGCAGTGCGTGCGGCGGTAGAATCCGGAGAGATTGCGCGGGAGCGTTGGGAGTCGTATTGTGCGCTCAAGCAAGAAACGCGCAATGTGAGCGAGCGCCGTGAGCAGGCGCGCTGGGCACAAAGTGACCGCTCGCGCGCAGGTAAGCATGCGAGCAATTATGCAGGCGGGCATGCTGAGAAACATTCGGACGTGCATAAAAGCACGCGCGTGGGCAAACACTCGAACGCGCACACGAATGCGCACGCAAGCAAACGCTCGAACGAGCGCACGACTAAGCGCACGAACGCGGGCGCGGCCAAGCGCGGTAAGTGATTTCCATTTCGTAAACTTTGCGCTTGAGGTGCGCGCTTTGCTCTGGTCTGCTAAACTATAGGTCAAATTTTGATCGGGTTTTTGACTTGAGCACTCCTGTATAAGCCCAAAAGGAGACCGGTAATGTGCCTTAGAGTGCGCAAGGCCAAAAGGAGAGAAAGGTCGCATGATGTCTGACGATAGCACACTAAAGACTCCAGAAAATGCTGATGAAGCCCGGATTTCGCAAGAACGCAAAATCGCGCTCTACGAAAATTTTAAATCTATCAACTCTATTGACCCTGAGTATTATGAGCAATATCGCGTAAAGAGGGGTTTGCGCAATGCTGATGGTACTGGTGTCATAGCTGGCATGACTAATATCGCTAACGTGCATGGCTATATCATGTCCGATGGCGAAAAAATGCCCGATGAAGGCTCTTTACGTTTGCGAGGGTATGAGATTTACGACCTTTTAGGTGACAGTGACACTCGCCGTTACAACTTTGAAGAGGTGGCGTATTTGCTGCTCATGGGCGAGCTACCCACCCAAGATGAGCTTGACCATTTTATAGAAGTGCTTGATGAGCAGCGTGAGTTGCCCGACGGGTTTACCGCCTCAATGATTATGCGTGACACGCCTCCCGACATTATGAATGTGCTTGCGCGCTCTATTTTGCTGCTCTACAGCTATGACCTCGATGCCGAGGATCGCTCACCGCAGCACGAGATACGCACGGCTATTTCGCTTATCTCGCGATTGCCGCGCATCATGGTGCTCACTTATTATGCGAAACGCGCGCGCTTTAACGGCGAGTCTATGATTATGCATCGGTTTATCCCGGGACAATCGACGTCAGAAACGATTTTATCGATGTTGCGCCCCGACCGTCATTTCACAACCGAAGAAGCGCGCATGCTCGACATCATGTTGTGTTTGCACGCAGAGCACGGCGGCGGCAATAACTCTACTTTTACGACGCGCGTTATCAGCTCTGCTGACACTGATCCTTATTCGGCTTATGCTGCGGCGGTTGGTTCGCTCAAAGGCCACAAGCATGGTGGCGCAAACCATCAGGTACTCGCCATGCAAAAAGAGATAAAGGAAAACGTCTCTAATTGGGAAGATGATGACGAACTTGCAGCCTATCTGGCGAAAATCGTCAACAAGCAGGCCTATGATGGTGCTGGACTCATTTACGGTATGGGGCACGCGGTCTACACGAAAAGCGACCCGCGTGCGGTTATTTGCAAGCGATTTGCTGAGCGCATGGCTGCAAACACTGAGTTTGAAGCAGAGTTCAACTTGCTTAAAAGCATAGAGCGCCTCTCTCCTCAGGTGATTTTGCAGGAAAAGGGCACGAAAAAAGACATGTGCGCAAATATCGATATGTATTCGGGTTTCGTGTATTCAATGATGGGCATCCCTGAGGATTTGCTGACGCCTATGTTTGCGTGCGCACGCATGGCGGGCTGGGCAGCGCATCGTTTTGAAGAAATCGTTTCGGGTAAGCGTATCATCAGGCCAGCTTACAAAAGCACACGCAGGGGCTCGCGTATCTATAAGCCCATAGATGAGCGCTAGGATTTAGGAGCGCTGTGCGACCCGCGAGCTGCGAGCGATGGCTTGGTAGGCAGTTGACGCTATAGATGATAAAGTAGAAAAGATAC
>CAYNWQ010000091.1:0-6344 GCA_964400955.1 uncultured Gordonibacter sp.
AAACGCGTGGGGTATTTTTGGCGCGGCGTTTGGGCCGGCTATCATGTTGAGCCTGTTTTGGAAGCGTTTCAACTTTCAGGGTGCGGTCGCTGGTATCGTGGTAGGTGCAAGTGTTGACTTGCTCTGGCTTGGATTTTTGTCGGGAACAGGGCTTTATGAACTTTTGCCGGGCTTTGTATGCGGGCTTGCCGCCGCAGTAGTTACGGCAAAGCTTACGAAAGCTCCCACAAAAGAAGTCGAGGAATTGTTTGATCGAGCACTTGCATACGAGGACTAATACACACTCTGAGTGACACTCGTTGTTGCGTGTGAGTTGGCGCACGGAGATCGTGTGCTGGTTGCTTTACGAGGACTAGCAAGCTTTTAAATATCGTCATTTCATGGACGCGGCGTTCCTATTGCGTGAACGTCGCGTCCCTGTTTTATGAAATAGGCGCCCATAAACTTGCCGTTTGCCGAAAAGATGTTAGTATAGGTACAATCGCACATTAAACGTAGCATTGCTCAATCGAGGAGGATTCAAATTGAAAGAGCACACAAATATAATCGACACAATGACAAATAGGCGTATGTTTTTGGGCGGAAGCGCAGCACTTGCTTTGTCGCTTTTTATCGACCCAAAGACAGCTCATGCGACAACTGCAGCAGAAAAACAAGCTGAGGCAGACGCCGCTCTTGCATCGCTGAATACTATGGAGGATCAGCTTGACGAGGCTGAAGCAAACTACCATGATGCGGTAAGCGAGCAAGAAGCAGCTCAGCAAAAAATGGATGATGCACAGGCGCGCATCGATGAAGTCAATGGAGAGATTTCGAGTCTTCAAGAAAAACTTGGTTCGCGCGCACGCAGCATGTATCGCTCGGGGTCAGCGACGCTCATTGACTTTCTTTTGGGTGCTTCGACTTTCCAGGAGTTCACGCAAAACTGGAACCTTTTGCAGCAGATAAACCAAAATGATGCTGACATGGTGCAAGAGATGAAAGACTTGCGCGCAGAAGTAGAGGCGCAAAAAGCAGAATATACCGAGCAAGAGAAAATCGCTGAAGAGAAAGCCGCAGAAGCGCTTCAGATAAAAGAAGAAGCTGAGGCGACGGTAGCTGCTATGCAGGAAACTTACGATAGCCTGAGCGCTGAAGCTGCACAGCTACTTGAAGAAGAACGTGCGGCCGCAGAGGCTGAGGCAGCGCGTGTGGCGGCAGAGGAAGAGGCTGCTCGTCAGCGCCAGCTCGCCGCACAGCAGAGCAGCTCTAATTCTGGTTCTAACTCCGGTTCGTCAAATGGTAGCGCTCCTGCATGGGAAGGCAGCGACCCGTATGACCGTGCATGTAGCTATATCGGCAATGCAAGATATGTGTGGGGAGCATGCTCGCCGGGACAATTTGACTGCTCGGGTTTTGTGTCTTACTGCCTCACGGGTCAGTACACCCGTATTGGCACTACCAATACGTTTATGGGATGGCCGCAGCCAAGCGACCCGCAGCCGGGCGACGTATGCACAAACTGGAAACACTGTGGTATTTATGCGGGCAATGGTCAGATGATTCACTGCTCTTCAACGTATAGCAATGTTGTACAAGCCGCGATTCACTCCGGTATGATTATTGTTCGCCGTCCGTAAAGTACTTCCTATAAATACGTTGTATCAACATCACGAGCGCGCTTTGTCGAGTCGACAAGCGCGCTCTTTCTTAAATACGGGCGTGCGCTCGATGTGAGAAAATGACGCGTCTCGTAAAGTCGACGAGCGCGCTTTGTCAAATATGGGCGTATTTCGACTGCGAAAAGCTGTGCTTTTCTAAGTTGACAAGATTGTATTCGCGTTCACGTAGGCTGCGTTTACGTAGACTACGCAGTCGTATAAGGAGATAGCCATGGCATTTAATGAAGAGTTACATATTTCTTTTTCCTATGAGCAGAAAGATTGCATCTATGCGCAGATGCCCATTACAGAGCATGTGCTCCAGCCTTTTGGTTTTTTGCATGGTGGAGCGACTATCGCACTTTTAGAAGCGGCGGCGAGCTATGGCGCAGAGCTTTCATGCGATTTGTCGTGCGCGCGACCCTTTGGGGTAGAGGTGTGTGTGAGTCACGTGAAAAGTGCGTGTGCTGGTACGTTGCACGCCGAGGCTCGTTTGAAAAGCGAAAGAACATCTGCATACAGTGGCACTATCACGCAGTGCTGGGACGTTGTTGCGCGCGATGATAAGGGAGACGTGATAAGTGAGGGCGAAGTCACCACCAAGATTGTTTTACTTTCCTACCTCGCTGAAAAACAAAAGCACCAGACGTCTTAGGTTTTTGCTTGTAATCGCTTAAGCGATTGTGTGCATTAAGGTAAATGCGGCAGCAGATGTGCCAGTGATGTATCAGCAGATGTGCCAGTGATGTATCAGCAGATGTGCCAGTAGGTGTACCAACCAAACAAAAAAGGCCAAGGAAATAGCCCTTGACCTCCTAGTTTTAGAATGGTCGGGATGACAGGATTTGAACCTGCGGCCTCTGCGTCCCGAACGCAGCGCTCTACCAAGCTGAGCCACATCCCGATGTTTGCGCTCTGCAGCGGCAGATATGATACCACAAAGATGGCGCGTAGTTAAAAAAATACAACGAATTTGATTGATTTGCACAGTTGACCAAGCTAGTGACACCCAAGACGAGCATTTGCAGTAATCCGTGCGGCAAAATATCTCGTGCATGTAGTCTTTCTATGCGAGTTTATCTATGAGTAGTTCGTTTGTGGTACTCTAGCCCGCGTAGTTTTTTTTGGATGGCTGACGGATGCGTTTGATGGTCTGTATCTGATGGCTAGACGAGATAGAAAGCAAGGAGTGAGAGTATGAAGGTTTTAGGTATGGGCGTACCAGAGATGCTTATCATCCTGGTGGTTATTTTGCTTATCTTTGGACCGAAAAATCTTCCAAAGCTTGGTTCTGCTCTTGGCAAGACAGTGAAAAATCTGCGCGAGGGCATGGCTTCTAATGAAGTAGAAGAGGCTGAAGACGAAGTAGTTGAAGAGGAAGAAGCGCCGGCTAAAAAGACGGTAAAGAAGGTTTCTAAAAAATCTGAGTAGCTTCAAATCAAGCGTAGAAGTGCGACGTGACCGACTGAGGGGTATGCGCCGCACTTCTATTCTTAAAACAGAAGGCATAAGTTAGCACGCTTGGTTGCAGGCGTGCCGTTTTATTGATTGGGATAGGTGTGAAAATGACAGACAATAATTTTATCCTCACTCAGGAAGGCAAAGAAAAGCTTGAGGAAGAGCTGCATTATTTAGAGACCGAAAAGCGCGCTGAAGTGGGCGAACGCATCCGTATCGCGCGTGAGTTTGGCGATATCTCCGAAAACTCCGAGTATGACGACGCGAAAAATGAACAAGGCATGATGGAAGCACGTATCGCTGAAATTAGCCGTATCCTTTCTGAGGCGACAGTAGTAAATACGCCAAAGCGTTCGAGCAAAGTTAATATTGGTTCGACGGTTACCGTTGATATGGGAGGACGCGAGCGTGTGTTTACTATCGTCGGCGCTGCCGAAAGCGATGTTGCTGGCGGTAAAATCTCTAATGAGTCCCCGGTAGGCGCAGCTTTGCTTGGGCATAAAAAAGACGATAAGGTAGAGACCACTGGCCCCACCGGGCGCGCCATCTCTATGACCATTTTGAAAATCGAGCACTAAAATCGAGCACTAAAGTTGCTCGTCAAGCGCACGCTGAGGTCGAGCATAAAACTTGAACTGGAGCGCACCAAACTCCCACGCTAAAGCCGACATTAAAAGTGCACCAATCGCGCACTGAACTTGTGTGCTAAACTCGCACGTTAAGCGCGCACCAAATGAGCACCCAACTCGTGTATTGAAAGACGCATAAGGAACACCATGAGCGAAACACAAAAGACTACTACAGTAGAAGACGACCCCATCGAAGTTCGTCGCGCTAAACGCGCCTCTCTTATCGAGGAGGGCATCGATCCTTACGGGCATGCGTTTGCCTATACCCATCACGTTAGTGACCTTGATGCGCTTTATGCTAATCTTAGCGAGGGCGATGTGACCGAAGACGAGGTGAGTGTGGCTGGGCGTATCATGTCAAAACGCGTTCAGGGAAAGATTGCTTTTTTCGGCTTGCGCGATGCGACGGGTGATATCCAGCTCTTTTTCCGTATCAATACACTAGGCGATGCGGCTTATGCACGCGCGAAAGACCTCGACGTGGGTGACTGGATTGGCGTACACGGCACGATGATGCGCACAAAGCGTGGACAGCTTTCGGTAGCGGTTGATACGTGCGAGCTCCTGTCAAAATCTTTACGTCCTTTGCCTGAGAAATTCCACGGTCTCGCCGACAAAGAGACGCGCTATCGTCAACGCTACGTTGACCTTGTTATGAACCCTGAGGTTAAAACCGTTTTCGAAAAGCGCTTCAAGATTGTCTCAGCTATACGTCGTTACATGGAAGAGCAGGGCTTTTATGAGGTTGAGACGCCTTTCTTGCATCCTATCTTAGGCGGCGCAAATGCGAAGCCTTTCGTGACGCATTTCAATGCGCTTGACCGTGATTACTTTTTGCGTATCGCAACGGAGTTGCCGTTGAAGCGTTTGCTGGTGGGCGGCTTTGAAAAGGTATTTGAGATAGGGCGTCAGTTTAGAAACGAAGGTATGGACCCTTATCACAATCCTGAGTTTACTACCATGGAAGCCTATCAGGCCTTTTCTGATCTAAGCGGTATGATGGATTTGACACAGGGCTATATCCAGGCAGCAGCTCTTGCAGCATGCGGCACCCTGCAAATTAGCTATCAGGGTCAAGAGATAGACCTTTCGGGTGAGTGGCCTCGCCGCACTATGGCAAGCTTGGCAAGCGAGGGTGCGGGCGAAGAGGTGAGCTTTGCACGCACACGCGAAGAGCTCGTTGACATCTTAGAGCGCAACGGAGGACATGCTGACAGCGCATGGGGCAAAGGCAAGCTTATCGCAGAGATATTTGAGGCGGTAGCTGAGGAAAAACTCGTGCAGCCGACTTTTGTGACTGAGCATCCCCTAGAGGTATCGCCTTTGGCAAAAAAATGCCCTGACGATCCTAATTTTACTCAGCGTTTTGAGCTTTTTATCTGTGGACATGAATATGCAAACGCGTTTAGTGAGCTCAACGACCCGGTTGATCAGGCTGAGCGTTTCCATGCGCAGGTTGTTGCAAAAGATATGGGCGACGATGAAGCTATGGGTTATGATGATGACTATATCCGTGCTTTGGAATATGGCATGCCGCCTGCGGGTGGGGTGGGAGTAGGCATTGACCGCTTGGTCATGCTGCTTGCGGATGCTCCAAGCATCCGTGACGTGTTGCTTTTCCCGCACATGAGGGATGAGGCACGCCCGGGCGCTGGTACGGGTGCTGTAGCTGGTGCTGGCACTGCTGTTGCGAGTGCCTGCGTGCGCGCGAGCGCAACGAGTGTGAGCGTGACAAAGGCTGCTGGTGCTGTAGACGCTGCTGGTGCTGCAGACGCTGCAGGTGCTGCGTACGCTACAAGTGACATATCTGCGCCCATCGACTTTTCAAACGTCGTCATTGAGCCAATGTTTGCAGAAGAAGTCGATTTCGACACGTTCTCAAAATCAGACTTTCGCGCGGTAAAAGTACTTGCGTGTGAGGCAGTGCCAAAAAGCAAGAAGCTGCTCAAGTTTATGCTTGACGACGGTACAGGGGAGGAGCGCATTATCCTTTCTGGTATCCATGCTTACTATGAACCTGAAGAGCTCGTTGGCAAGACCTGCATCGCTATTACTAACTTGCCTGCGCGCAAGATGATGGGTATTGATTCTTGTGGCATGCTACTGAGTGCCATTCATCAAGAAAAAGACGCGTCTGGTGAGTGCGTAGAGCGCCTCAACCTGCTCATGGTAGATCCGCACATCCCCGCTGGCGCAAAGCTTTACTAAATAGACCCTGAGGCATTTATCTCTTGGTATAAATGCCTCAAGTTACAAATACTAATCTAATTACAAAGATAAATCTAATGGCTGCTGCGCCGACAGATGCAAACGCTGCGGGCTAATACCTAACGGCTGCGGCGCCGACAGATGCAAACGCCGCAGACTATAACACTTGCAAGTGCGGTGAGAACTGCGATGGCACCATAGGCCGCAGACGTATCTCCCGTGCGAGGCAGGGCAGTGCTTTGTTCGGCGGATGCCTTGCCTGAATCGGAGTTGATGGTGCCCGGATCCTCGTTGACGGGGTTAACGATGTCGGGGTTAGGTTCAGGATCTGGGCTAGGGCTAGGGGTTGGCTCGGGCTCAGGCTCAGGATCTGGACTGGGGGTTGGGTCAGGCTCAGGCTCAGGATCTG
>CAYNWQ010000092.1:0-6233 GCA_964400955.1 uncultured Gordonibacter sp.
GACGTATTATATTCCACCATTGCTAAAGACACTAGAGAAAAGCTCAAGCTTTTTGCCTTTATCCAAAGAGCGCATTTTGAGCCAAGCTTCTGACCTGCATCTTCACAAAAATCATAAATATTTTATGACAGTTTATGATGCCATTTTTCTCAAAACCATAAACTTTTTTCGATTCCCAAATGGAAAAAATCTCTCTATATTTTGAGCAACGCAAGGTGCTTTATCCAAAGACGTTTGGGGGCATTTTGCAAACAAAACGAGTCCGAACGAACTGAAAAGAGGAGGAGGATACGTGAAGAAGCTAAATATGTCCCGCCGCAACTTTTTGAAGATGGCTGTGGCAACGGGAAGCATCGCAGCGCTTTCGTCAGCAAATGCAACTGAGGCGCTCGCTGATGCAGGAGGTTCTTCAACAGAGACCACAAGCGAGGTAAAACGCGTCCGTACCGTTTGCCGTGCTTGCGGCAAAATGGAATGCGGCGTGTGGGTGACCGTACAAGATGGAAAAGCCATCATGGTTGAGGGCGATCAATCGTGCTTTACCAGCCGTGGCAACTGCTGCGTCAAATCGCAGTCTTCCATCCAGGCATGCTATCACCCTGATCGTTTGCGCTATCCTATGAAGCGCACGCGTCCGAAGGGGGAAGATCCCGGCTGGGAAAGAGTCTCTTGGGATGAGGCTATGCAAATTGCAGCTGATAAATTCCATGAGGTTTCTGACAAATACACTGGCACTGGTATCATGACCATGAACGGCACGAGCCGTATGTGGGCTATGGGTGGTTACGCCACACTCGCCATCATCACCGGTGCAGTAAACTCACACTTGGCATCATGCATCTGCAAAGGTCCACGCTTTTTGACCACATCCGTTACTGACGAGTACGGTTCAAACTGGATGACATCTGCCGAGGAACCGCGTGTTTACGTAGAGTGGGGCGGCAACATCGAGTATTCAAACTACGACGATAGCTGCAGAAACGTTGTCAACGCTTCACAGCACGCTGAGACTTTCATCAGCATCGACCCTCGTATGACTGGTATCGGCAAAGAGGCTGACTACTGGCTCAATGTGCGTCCTGGTACCGACCAAGCTATAGCGCTTGCCTGGGCAAAGATCATCAACGACAATCATCTGACCGATGACTTGTATATGAAGCGCTGGACAAACGCTCCGTTCTTGGTTGTTGAGGACATGGAGCCAACGGGTGGTCAAGTATTTGACAACTCGGGTGCTCATGACATGAAAACGCATCTACTCAAAGAATGCGACATCGTTGAGGGCGGTTCTTACCAGAAGTTTTTCGTGCATGACGCGACGAAAGCCGCCGAAGGCAAGACCGGTAACGACGCTTTGTCTTTCTACGACGTAGAAGTTGCTCAGTGGGATGGCGAGCACATCACAACCGAAGCCGCTATGACAAACGGCCATGTGGTAAAAGAAGGTACTCCTTGGGAAGGCTGGCTGCCTGACCCAACGCAGTTTGAAAGTATCGATCCTGATCTTTTGGGTACCTATGAGGTTACGCTTAAAGACGGCAGCGTGCACACCGCAAAGACTGTTTGGCAGTACTATGTTGAGATGCTCGAAGACAAAACTCCTGAGTGGGCTGAAGAGCGCACGGGTGTTAAGGCTGAGACCATCGAGAAAGCTTGCCTCGCATGGGCAACACGTCCTGAGGGTGCTGAGTACGGCAATGGCGGTATTCATATCAGCCTCGCTATGGACCAAAACGGCATGAATTTCCAGACCATTCGTTGTATCATGATGCTCTCGCACATGACGGGCAATATGGACATCCCTGCTGGTAACCGTGGACCGACGCATGCATACTTCAATGACGAAGCATGGCTGCCTTACTTCTGTATCGGTGGCAGCTGGGAAGCTTATGGGACGAGCAAATTTGACAGCAACTATCAAAAAGTTGGTGGCGATGATTGGCCTATCACCAAGTGGTATGGTCAGTGGTCTGAGCCGGCAAGCATTTGGCGTGCAGTAATTGACCAGGAGCCTTATCCAATCGTTGCTGGTGCAAATGACTCCGGTTCATTTATGAACCACAGCAACTCAGGTCTTGCTTGGGAAGCCATGAACAAGCTTGACTTCTGGCTGGAAGCAAACCTTTGGCATCATCCAACAGCCGACTGCGCCGACATCCTCGTGCCGATTTATCACTGGATGGAAATGCGCTATCCGCGTATCAGTCAAGGTCCACACTGTGGTCTTGCCATGAACGTGCCTTGTGTAGAGGCGCCGGGCGACTGCAAAGATGACCCGATGTTTATGAAGGCTCTTGCTTATGCTTATGGGTTCCCGTGGAGTATGGATCCGAATGTACCCGATCCAGACACAGCGGATTCTTGCGAGCATATGTTCCAGATGGCTCAAGAGGCATCTATGCAGGTTGGAGAGCGTTTGCCATTTGACTCATATGCTGAGTTTGAGGAAGACTTCCAAAAGAACGGTTGGCAAAATGCCAAGAAAGTCTATCCGAAAGAAATGGGCACTTATCGTCGTTGGGAAACAGGCTACATGGCTATCAAGCCAGGTGTAGGTCGTGCTGATGGCGCAATCGACGTGGACATCCCGGGTTGCGACAAGGGTCGCCGCTTTGGCTATGTAACCCCGACGTCTAAGTTTGAGTTCTGGCCTTTGGTCATCGAACGCTACGGACTTGGTGGCAAAGCAAACGTTGATTTGTCTTGGTTGGTGCCTGACTGGCGCCCGTCCAAGCAAAACAAGGAAAACGACCCAGAGCTTTACGAAGAGTATCCGTTTATCGCTACAACTGGTCGTCGTATTCCAGTGTATTTCCACTCTGAGCATCGTCAGCTGCCTTGGTGCCGCGAGCAATGGCCTGTTCCTCGTATCGAGATTAACCCGGCCGATGCTGCCAAACTTGGCATTGAGCAGGGCGACTGGGTATGGATTGAAACCAAGTGGGGTAAAATCCGCGAGTGCGCTGATCTGTATTACGGCATTGGCGAAGGCGTGGTTAACCTCGAGCATGCTTGGTGGTTCCCTGAGCTTTCTGCGCCAAATCACGGCGAGAAACTCTGCAACTGCAACCGTTTGCTCGATCCTGACAACGTAGACCCCATCATGGCATCTCCTTGCATGCGTGGTTTTGCGGTAAAGATTTACAAGGCTACGCCTGAAAACTCACCTTACGGTAACCCAGTTCCGACTGATGATGACGGTGTGACTGAAATAATCCATGATGCATCCGATCCTCGCTTGAAGGAATGGCTGCCTGACTATTCGTTGAACGGGAGTGATTACTAATGCATAACGTCATTTTAACTGACCTTAACCGCTGCGTTGGCTGCTTGAGCTGCTCTGTTGCCTGCAAGTCTGCCAATGGCGTGCCGGTGGGTTCTTTCTGGAACAAAGTTTTGCGCATTGGTCCTAACCCGAAAAAAGAAGGCGATCAATGTCCAAACTCTGAGATGTACTTTTTGCCTTTGGGCTGCCAGCATTGCTACAACCCTGAGTGCGTGAAAGTATGTCCTACGCAAGCATCGTATGTCGCCGAGGACGGCACCATTCAGGTCGACAAGGCGAAATGCATCGGCTGCCAGTTCTGCGTCATGGCTTGCCCTTATGGCGTACGCTATTTGAACGAAGACGAGCGCGTCGTCGAGAAATGCACGCTTTGCGAGCAAAAGACCGCACAAGGGTATCTGCCTCAATGCGTTGAGCAATGCTGCGCACGTGCTCGTTTCTTTGGTGACATCGACAAAGGCATCGACAACCTAGAAGCTCCTGGTGAGCCGACCATGTTTGGCGATGACAAGTCGTATGAGACCATGAAAAAGACGCGTATCAAGTATTCTGAGGTATGCGACAAAAACGACAAGCCCTACACCGACGCTGATATACATCAGGTGCCAAATGTGGGCAACAATCCGTCATTTGTTTACGTCCTGCGTAATCGCACGTGGCGTGGAGGGGAGTAATAATGGAACTACAATGGCCTTTAATGCTCTTTACGACGCTTTTGTGCACGAGTGCCGGTCTTTTCGCGGCGCAAGGAGTGTATGCGGTTCTTGGCCGCGGCGCAAAAGCGCAGATGAGCTCGCTCATCACTTCCTTTGTGCTCATGGTGATAAGCGGTATCGCAGTATTTTTGCACTTACAGCATTGGGAGCGTATCTTTAACGGCTTTGGGCATATCACTTCAGGTATTACCCAAGAGCTTATCGCAATCGTGATACTGTGCATCATGATGGTGATAGTATTTGTCTCCATCAGGAGAAACGATGTGGTGCCGAAGTGGGTTGGCATTGTGTCTGTCATCGTGTGCGCAGGACTTGTGGTAGTGTGCGGTTTGTCTTACATGATGCCTGCACGTCCTGCATGGAATAACGCTTTGCAAATCCTGTCTTTGGCGGGCTTGGCTTTTGCGGCTGGCGCTGGTTTGTTTGCTCTGCTTGACGCAAGCGAAGAAGACGGCGGGCTGCATGGCACTTACACGCTCGTCGCGACTGCGGTAAATGCAGTGTTTTCCTGCGCGTTTCTGGCTTCTATGGCTTCTGCGGTGGGTTCATTTACCGATGTGGGATATTACTTTGACCCCAACCATCCAACCGTTGCCGTGGAAAACGCCGCTTCTTACAGCCCGTTTTCGAGCGGAAGCGTGGGCTTTAGCATCGCAGTAATTGCGCTGGTCTTGATCGCTGTAGCGTTTGCCTTCTATGGCAAAAAGTCCAAGAACTGGAAAGTAGCAGGCGCAGGTGTGGCACTAAGCGCTGTGATTGGTGGATTGTTGTTGCGCGTAGTATTTATGTATGCTGGCGGCAGTGTATTTTTGTTCTACTAATAACAACAACGAGTGATTTTTAGTTGTGTGCCTGTCTCAAACGTCTCTTATACTAAAATAAGAAAGACACAATGAGGCAGGCACACGACATACGTGAGAAAGAGGAGAGTTATGGGTGCAGATACAGGGACAGAGTTTGATTATCTGGCAAGCGAAATCGATAGCGATTATGATCCGTTAGGTAGCTTCGAAGACGACGAAGATGATGATGTAGAATCCGCTGACGGCCAGCTAGGGCCAGTTGCAGGTTCTGCGGTGCCGCACTACAAAGCGCAAGAGGATACGCGCCCTGCATCTGAACGCATAACTGCTCTTTTTGAACGCCTTGCTCCGCGCAAACGCGTGCTTTTTGGTATCCTAGATTTTCTCAATGAGCCACGTCGCTCAGATGTTTTGCAAGAAAAAGTCGAAGAGCTGCAAAAACATGACTTGTCAGTCTATAGCGGCTATAGTTATTCGAGCTTGCTCTATGAGGCAGGCGCAATTGAACGTGTCGAAGAAGACGGTTCGCCTTTCGACGAAAGTGCCGAGCAAGCACCCGATATCGTAGAGATAGATGGCGTGCGTTATTACAAACCAACTGATGGCAAGCAGGTTTTCTGGGTGATTACTCAAGATGGCCTCGATTTTCGCAATGCTGACAATCCATATGGGCGTATGTGCACGCTTCTCGAAGAAGATGCCGTGTATCTATCAATCTATGAGCGTGTGTTGAGCCGCTGCAAGGAAAATGGTGGCGCAAGTGCGCAAGACATGGCAGACATGATTGATAAAGACCCTCTATGCGAAAAGCCTCGTCGCTGGTCAGCGTATTTTACGAAAAAGCTCGAGGATTGTGAGGCTTTGGTCTGGACGGGATCTTGGGAGATAACCGCGATTGGCGAGCAGGCACTCGAGATGATAGTGCAAGCAAGCAAAGACGCACAGGCGGGCGATGCGGAAGCGGTAGGCGAGCAAGCGCAGGATGCCGACGAGGACGCAGAGGAGGAGATGTAGCCATGGCTGATATCGAAATTGAAAAAATTGAGACTGATGCAGACGACGCAGCGGAAGTATCTGAACTCATTGCTTTACTTGAACAGCGCAATGCGACTTATGGCTTGCTCTCGAGACTCTATATCAAGGAGTTTGACCAAGAGCTGCTCGACGAAATGCACGAGATGCTCTATCCGGTAGAGACCGGTGAGCGCGATACCAATGAGGGTTATTTGCTTATCGCCACGTATCTTTCCAATCTATGGAGTGAGTCTCTTGAAGAGCTGCGCATTGATTTCTCGCGTTGTTTCTTTGGCGACGGCGTCGATGCTTTTTCTGCGGCGTATCCGTATGAGTCGGTCTACACTTCAGAAAAGCGTCTCATGATGGAAAAGGCGCGTTTTGAAGTTTTGGCAATCTATCGCGCGCATGGTA
>CAYNWQ010000093.1:0-6161 GCA_964400955.1 uncultured Gordonibacter sp.
GCGCCGGTTGGCGGCGGGACTAGTGACACGGCGCGAGGTGCGGCGCATCGGCCAGCCCCGCCTGCGGCAGGTAGCAGGAGCCGCCCGCGCGGCGCGCCGCCCTACCCCTGCCAGGCGGCGATGTAAGCGTTACAGCTTTCGATTTTTCCCTCTACGCGGGCTTTTTCATCGCCATCTACCACAACCGGCTGATAGTTGTTTACTGAGCGGTTCGAAGAGATAAGGCACGGTATCACATTGATAGAGCTCGTATCTGCCGTCTGCACCACACCATCGACAAGCGTAAACGTCTGCTGGAATATATAACAATCCGGGTCAAAGAGCGTCACGCTGCCCCCGTAGCAAAAATTCCCCAAGCCATACACGATATAGTGCCCGTTGTATTCTTCGTAGCCCTGCAGCACGTGCTGATGCGACCCCTCTACGATGGTCGCGCCCGCATCAATGCAGTCGCGCGCGAGCTGTATCTGCTCATCAGTGGGCTCATAAACGCTCATTTCGCCCCAGTGCATTTGCACGATGATAATTTGCGCGCCTTGAGCCTGCGCCTCATGAATGCGCGGGATGACATTGTCTTCTTCGCCAAGGCCAGTCGTTAGCATGTTTCCTGCGATGAGTGCGATTTTTACACCCTTGACCTCGGTGTATCCTATAAGATCGTCGCCAAATACCACGAGGTTTGCGCTCTCGAGAGCATCAATGGTATCTGCACGGCTTTCCCAGCCGTAGTCATAAGTGTGATTGTTCCAAATACCCACGCAGTCCACACCGCCCCGCGAGAAAATCTCTGCGTATTCGGGCTTGCCTTTGTAGGCGTATTGTTTGTCTTCGCGCGTGGTCAGATTTGTGAGCACGCCCTCGCAATTGACGACCGTGAGGTCGTCGGCGTCGAAGATGTCTTTCACGCCTGAGAAAAAGTAATCCGGACCATTGCCGTCGTAGTACTCGTTGAACGTGCCTGAGTAGCCAAAGTTTTCGTCGGTGCCGAGCGTGCAGTCGCCGGCAAAACTGATGGTGATGGTGGTGGTACCTGAGGCGTCTGCGGTGCCCGCTGCGGTCGCGTCTGTGCCTGTGGCGCTGGCGTCGGAGTCGAGCTTGTCTGAGGCGGCAAGGTTTGACTGTGCGTCCGCGCTTGTTGCGTCGGTTGCGTCGCCTTGGGTGGCGCTAATGTTGGCCGTGTTACTCGGCAGTGTGACGAGCCCTGTCACAAGACCGATGCCAAAGCCTACGACCGCAAGCACTGCGATAGCGAGTACGACTGCTGCAATGCGCAGTGCGAGAGTGTGATCTTTTTCGCTTTCCCGCCGCGTAACACGGCGACCTGCCACACTCGCCTGGCGGCCTTCCGCAGTTGGGCGACTTGGCGCAGGGCGGCCTGTCGTGCCCGCTGGGCACTGAGGTACGGGGCGCTGCGCCGCAGGACGCGTCGGCGCGCCCGCCGGGCGGCCTGTCGCAGTTGGGCGGCCTGTCGCGGCAGGGCGACCTGTCGTACCCGCTGGGCACTGAGGTACGGGGCGCTGCGCCGCAGGGCGACCTGTCGTGCCCGCTGGGCGGCCTGTCTCGGCAGGACGCGCCATCACTGAATGCCCTGACGTAACGGGACGATTTCTCTTAGTTTGTTGTACCACCATATTCTCCCTAGCATGAGAGCTTACTTGCGCAGCCATTATAGCAGTAAGATTTATCTTTAAAATACCCACAACTCATTTTTTGCGGTTTACCTGCACCTTATCACGAAATGGACGGTCTAAAATGGCTCCAGAATCACGAAATGGAAAGTCTGAAAAGGCTCCATCTACACGAAATGGAAAGTCTGAAAAGTCGCTACAATCACGAAACGAACGGTCTATGAGCATCTGGTTGGTTGAGGTTGGTTGAGGTTGGTTGAAGTTGGTTGAAGTTGGTTGAGGTTGAAAAAGATCCGCACTTTCTTTTACTTTATATTTCGCGTCTCTTTTACTTTATCTATTAGTAATTTCACGTAAGGTTCTGGACTGTTAAATCAACCGTTGCTGGCAGATTTTCCTTCGAATGTGAGGTTTTCTGTCTCTGTGCAAAATTTTGGCCGTGTTTTGGCAAATTTTCCTTCGAATGCGAGGTTTTTTACTACCAATGGACGCATTTTGCCACAACGTGTGACCTACTGATTGCGAAAAAATTGAGTGGTCTTTTTCACATCAAGCAAAAGCCCAGCTCAGAAGCCCAATAACGAAAAAGACAAAAGACCCGGAGCGAAAAACAGTTTTACCGTAAACTTTTGACGAAAAAAACCTCACATTCGAAGCTTTTTTCGTCAAAAGGAGCGCGATTTTTTGCACAAAACAGAGGCTTATTTATCTTTTTGCTTGAAAATGGGCATATTTAGCTACAAGTGCGTATAATGAGGGCTTGAAAAACTGACCAGTACAGAAAGGCGCGAAAAGAGCCACTTTGGCGAGGAGCTCTTAGATATATGACTCAGCAATCACAAAACCCTTACGGAAACAATTATTCACGCGCACAGGGTGCGGGCGGTGCAAGCGGCGCACAGGGTGCGGGCGGTGCAAGCGGCGCGCAGGGTGCGGGCGGTGCAAGCGGCGCGCAGGGTGCGCGAAGTGGAAGCGGTGCAAGCGGCGCGCAGGGTGCGCGAAGTGGAAGCGGTGCAAGCGGTGCGCAGGGTGCGGGATATCCGCAAGACTCGCGTCCTCAGCAGCGCGCGCAGCAGGCATACAACCAGCAGGCGCATGGCCAGCAAACACGCGCTCGGCAACAACAGGCGCATGGACAATACCCGCAGCAAGCAAGTGCGCAGCAACGATATGACAGGCAATACCCGCAGCAAGCGCAACGTGCTCACTCCCAGACACACCAACAACACTACCCCCACCAGCAACAGTATCCGCAGCAGGGGCGCACTCAACAACGCCCCCAACAAGCGCAACCCCAGCAGCACACCACTTACAACCGCGCCGCACAAGCACAAGCGCACGCAAACGCTTCCTACAGCGCGCAGCGCGCCCAAGCAAATCGCGCGCGCACGCAAGCAAACATGCAAAATCCCGCCTACACAGGCGCCACCACCGCTTACAACGACTACACGCGCTACGCCAACGAACGCGAGCGCAGACACCGCAAAAACCCCGTAGCCATCATCATCTCTCTTGTGCTGCTCGCAGGCATAGGTGTAGGCGTTTATTTCTACCTCAATCCGCTTTCATATGAGGTTACCGTAAACGGCGTAAAGCACACTGTCGACCGCGGCGCCACCATACAAACCGTACTCGACGCCGGCATGGCCACACCCACTCCCGGCGACCTGCTCGCCATAGACGGCACCATCGCACAAGCTGGCGGCGGCACGCAGTTTAGCGCAACCGTAAACGGCACTGACACCACTGATGCCACAACTACGCTTAAGAAAAACGACGTTATCGAGATTACAAACGGCACTGACACCACAGAGACTTTCCAAACCACCACAGAAGAAGTGCCTTACGAGCAAGTTGAAAGTGACACCAACTACTGGGCAGGCTCTCTGCACGTTTACATCCAAGGAGTAAACGGCGTGCGTACCACTAAAACAGGCGACGTGTCAGGCGTCACTATCACTGAAGACACGCAACCTGTCGTTAACGAAGAATACCGCGTCTACACCGCAGATACCGGCGACGATAAAGTCATCGCGCTCACCTTTGACGATGGCCCTTGGCCTGATACCACCGAAGAAATACTCGATATACTCGCGCAGTACGACGCGAAAGCGACGTTTTTCACCATTGGCAACCAAGTGTCGACCTACTCAAGCAGCGTAAAACGCGCCTATGACGAAGGGCATCAGGTATGCACGCACTCATGGGACCACGCTAGCGGCTCAGGGCAAGGCGTCAACCTCACCTACATGAGCGCTGACGAACAAATCACCGAAGTGCAAAAAGGTTTCGAGGCCATAAAGGAAGTCACCGGCGTTGAGCCAAGTCACGTCATGCGTGCACCAGGTGGCAATTTCTATGGCAGCATCATCTGGACTTTGCAGCCTTATATCACCGCTGAAATAGGCTGGAACGTCGACACCGAAGACTGGAGGCGCCCCGGCGCAGATACCATCGCCGAGCGCATCATGTCTGCGAAATCAGGCCAGGTCGTGCTCATGCATGATGGCGGCGGAGATCGTTCGCAAACCGTCGAAGCACTCAAAAAAGCACTGCCAGTGCTTGCTGAGCAAGGGTATAAATTTGTAACAGTTGACGAGCTTTTAGCCTACGGCACAAACTAGCACGAAAGCAGTTCGCGAGGTTTTCACGCGCGAAAACGCAAATCACGAGCACGCGAAAAAGCCGCGCACACTCGCAAACAAAAGCGACGCACTCGCGCGCCCCTATCGCGCGCCCCTACCGCACGCAACTAATGTATGGCTTAACCAGCTGGGCTTAGAGGTCAAAGCGCACTCGCGCGCCCCTATCGCGCGCAACTAATGTGCGCCAAGCAACTCGCGAGCATGCTCGAGCGAAGTCTCGGTCACGCTACCTGAAAGCATACGCGCGATCTCTGCGGGACGCTCCTCGTCACTGAGACACACGAGTTGTGTCTGTGGCATACCCGCATCGCCCGTCGCGTCATCGCCCGTCGCGTCGACGCCCGCGTCGTCACCTGCGCCCGGCCGCGCGCCCGCGTCGGCGCCTTCCACATCGCCCTCTGTTTTGCGCACCACATAATGGCGCTCCCCTCGCACAGCAACTTGCGCGAGGTGCGTCACTACTATTACTTGGTGCGTGCGCGCAAGGTCGGCAAGCACTTCTGCTAGTGCCACGGCCGTCGAGCCACCTACCCCAGCATCCACCTCGTCAAATACCAGTGTATCAACACTATCTCTATCCCCAAGCACCACTTTGATGGCCAACATCACACGGCTTATTTCGCCACCCGAAGCGATACGCACAAGCGGTCGCGCGCTCATACCAGCGCCCGGGCAAAACATAAACTCTATCGCTTGCGTACCACCCCTCGTCCACGCTTCACGCGAAAGAGGCTCTACCGCACAAACCATACGCGCGCTGCCCATCTCGAGGCGCGCCATCTGCGCAGTCACTGCCTCTGCAAAAAGAGGCGCCGCTGTACTACGCGCGCTCGCAAGTGCTTCCGCCGCTGCCACGAGCACTTCCTCTGCCTCGACAACCGCACGCTGTGCAGCTTCTATGCGCTCATGTGCGTTATCCACGAGAGACACCGTATCTGCCGCCTCTGCGCGGCGGGCAAACACATCAACCATGCGCGGCCCGTAAGCACGCATAAGCCCCTGTAGATTAGAAAAACGCTCCTGCGCACGCGCGAGCTCTGCACCATCAAAGTCGATATCATCGCGATAGCTTAGCGCCTCGCGCGATACATCCTCAAGCACATAAGCCGCCTCGCGCAAAGAAGCAGCCGCTTCCCCGAGCTTTTCATCATAGCGAGCAGCACTCTCAAGTGCCCCAGCCGCCGTATCGAGCGTATCAAGCGCACCGCTTTCTCCAGAGAGCGCCTCATGTGCCGTATTGACCGCACGCGCAAGCGCCTCAGCATTTTCGGCCTTTGCGAGGTAAGCACTCAAGTCTTCGTATTCGCCCTCGTGTGGGTCGATTGCATCAATGCGCAAAAGCACAAAGCGTGCTTCGTCGAGTTTGGCAGAGGTTTGCGCAGCTGCGCTTTGCACGCGCGCTAGCTCTGCGGCAGCTTGAGCGTGCGCGTCAAACGCCGCCTCGTAAGCCGCGAGTACAGGCGCGATGTCGTCGTGTGCCCACCTGTCGAGAAAGCCTCTATGCAGAGATGATTTCATCAGTTGTTGATGCTCGTGCTGACCACACAAATCAACGAGCACGCTCGTGCGCTCTGCGAGCTCACCAACACTTGCCATGTGTCCGTTGATGGTCGCACGCGATCGCCCGTCCGCACTCACGCGGCGACACACCACAAGTTCGAAGTCTTCTTCGCCGGCTGCGCCTTTCGCGCCGTCTCCCGCCGCGCCAACCGCGCCGTCGCGCGGGGTGCTCGCGCCTTCAGCACCCACCTTACTCGCCGAACGAACAATCTCGCCCGCCACGTCACCGCGCGCAACTTCCCCGTCACCGCGCGCAGCTTCCCCGTCACCGCGCGCAACTTCCCCGTCGCTCGCGTCAGCACCGTCACCGCACGCAGCTTCCTCACTC
>CAYNWQ010000094.1:0-6156 GCA_964400955.1 uncultured Gordonibacter sp.
CAGCAAAACGGCTTTCTGAATAATTAAATTGTATCAATCTCGGTGTTTTTATATCCTGATTAATATTTGCTAAAAAGCTGAATGAGGCACAATGACTAAGCTCAAAACTCAATCTTGCAAAGGTTTTGTATCGCTTTGATATAGACTATCATAGCTTCTTTCATGTCGGCTTCACGCACTGCCTCGTTAGGCCCGTGCATGCCGCCAACCCACTCTGCCTCTTTTTGCCACGATTTTTCCATGCCAAAACTTACCGCGTTTTTGAAATGTCTCGCATAGGTGCCGCCGCCTATGGTGAAAGGTTCGTGCTTATCACCGGTTACTTGTTTGTAGGCATCCATGAGAGCTGTGATTTCAGGACCGGATGGGTTCATCAAAAAAGGCACTTGTGCGTTTGTAACTTCTAGGCTTGCGCCTGTAGTCTGCACGAGCGCAGACAAGGCATGTTCTATCGTGGTTTTATCAATGCTGGTAGGATAGCGGATATCAATCGTTTGCGTGAGTGCGCTTCCCTCCTTAGCGGCAAGCCCCGCTACAAACGTGAGGGCTCCGAAGCTCTCGTCGGTGGTGTTGAGTCCGACACTTTCGCCATCATAGGTGTCGCTTAATCGTGCGACCAATTCGAGAAAAGCTTGTTCATCGGTGCAGATGAAGCCCGGGATTAATAGGTTGAGGTCGAGGATGTAGTGGGTGAGCATGTTGATGGCGCTGCGCCCTAGCTCTGGAGTGCTCGCATGCGCACTTTTTCCTTGAGTCGCAATGGAGAGCGCCGGGTGTGCATCATGCGTGCAAAGCCTGACAGTGATATTTTCTGCGTGTGGCAGCTTGTCTGTATCGAAGTCGGCAGGCACGCGGACAAGTGCATGCGCTGTACCCGGTACCGCATTTGCTACACTGCCGCCTGCCCACTCGATGATGTGCCCGCCTTCGATAGGTGCCGATTTGATGTGCGCCTGCCACATGCCTTTTTCGCCATAAATCAAAGGCCAGTTTGAGTCGGGCGTAAACAAAAACTCAGGGTCGGAGCAGTGCTTTTGATAAACTGCGAGGTCGCCCATACCTGTTTCTTCGTTTGCTCCTATGATGGCGCGCAGGGTGTAGGGCACTTCGTTGGTGGTTTGCGCGTAGCAAGCAAGCGCATAAAGCGCACACAGTAAAGGACCCTTGTCATCAATGACACCTCTGCCAATGAGATAGCCGTCTTTTTTCGTGAGAGCAAAAGGCTCGAAATCCCAACCGGAGCCTGCGGGCACCACATCGGTGTGTCCTATGATAGCAAGTTGTTTTTCGCTTTTGCCTGCTATGTCGCCGTAGCCTATTGCGCCGTTAAGATTTGTCGTTGTAAACCCGAGGCGCTCTGCGATTTCAAGCGTTTTGAGGAGTGCTTCAAGGGGGGCTTTTCCCCAGGGCGCGTTTTCAGATGCGCTTTGCGTATCTTCGATGCTCGCGATACTGATGAGTGATTCGAGGTCTGCGAGAAACTCATTCCAATGGTTTTCCACCCACTCAGTTATGGCGGTTAGGGACTCTGGATTGGTGATTTGCACATTACTTTCTGTCATAGCGACTCCTCGGTAGGCTCCTTTTTAGGTATTGTATCAAAACACGAGATACTTGCGGTCATCAGGCGTGATAGATTCGTACTAGATTTATGATAGACATCTGCTTGATTGCAAGTAACTTTTTGCTAGATAAATGCTTGATTTGCATTAGAAAATATCGACGCGTACGCAAGATTCCAATCAGAAATATGTGACAAAGCAAAGACTTTCGCATCGCAAAATTGCTAGATTTTTGCGAATACCTTAAGTAGTTTCGACTAAAAAAGAGCGACAGCCAAAAGACGGATTAGCGACAAATGAAGTATAGAACTGATAGATGACATCGTCACAATAGGTCTCACCAATCCATGCATCCTTAAAAGAGGTGGGAAAAATATGAGGCGTAAAAAAACAGTAGTTATCGGTGTGATCTCAGGTGTTTTGTGTGCGGTGTTTGTACTGCTCTATTTGGAGAATGTGGCTGGCGAGGCACAAAGTGCTCGTGCTGAGGCGCTTTCGCGTTATGGTGGTGAACAAATCGAGGTATGTGTTGCAAAACGAGACATTGCCGCAGGTGAGACTGTAGAAGCGAGCGCCATTGAGACAAAACTTTGGGTTGCAGACCTCTTGCCACAAGACGCTGTACAGTCAAGCGACGAGGTAATAGGTAAGCAGGCTTCATCGGGCATTTTAGCGGGCGAAGTTATATCACTTGCGAGGTTTAAGGGAGAAAGCTATACGCTCGATGTGCCTGAAGGGTTGACCGCAGTGAGTGTGCCTGCTCGCGATGTGCAAGCGGTAGGCGGCGCAATCGAGGCTGGCATGAAGGTTGATGTATACGCAACGGGTAATACTACGACGGCCGCTATAGCCGAAGACGTGTTGGTGCTGTCGACGAGTGCAGGTGTTGCTGCGAAAACCGAGGGTAGAGTTGAGGTGTCCTGGATTACTTTGGCAGTTGAGCCTGACATGGTGCAAGAGCTGGTTGCAGCAGCTCAAACGACTGATTTGTATTTTGTGCTTCCGTCGAAAAGTAATCTAGAAGGGGATGATGAGTGATGCCGAGTATAGCTTTGTGTATCGACTCCCAAAGTGTAAGTTGGCCAGCAGCACTTGGCCTCGAAGACGAAAATCTTGCAGCACAAAACTGGCTGCAGATTTTCACTTCTGCACAAGATGCTAGGACGTCTCTGCGTGAGCAATCAGACCTTGAGGCGGTATGGGTGCTTTCGGCAGATGACATGGAAGCAATCAATTTAGCCGCGGCGCTTAAGCAAGACTGTATGCAGCGCCAGGTGAGTCTGTTTGCGGCTGAAGAAAGCGGATCTTTGCTCAGCAGGGCTGATACAGCAGGTATTGATGAAGTGCTGCCTTTGAAGTTATTTGCCAGACACTACTCCCAAGAAAAATCGCGCATTGTATCGCGAGTTACCGTACTTGATAGCGAAAAACTGTCAACGCAGATCGGCTCGACGTTTGTTTCGGATTTAGTGCAGGCACCCTTCCAGTCGCAGGAGCCTTATCAGGGAGAAGGATTTTTCCAGGCACAAATATTTCCTCAGCCGAAGGAGCTTTCCCGGCTACAGGAGCTTTCGCAAGCAGGGGAGCTCCCGCAAGTCGAGGGAGTTTTGCAAGCGGAAGAGTTGATGCAAGTGAAAGAGCCGATGAAGGTGCAAGTAAGGCAGGTGTCTGACAAAGTCACTACTTATACTTCATCATTAGGTGAGGGAGCTTTTTTCTTGCCGGTGGTGAGTGGAGCAGGTGGAACGGGGAAAAGTACAATATCTCTGCTTTGCGCAATTACAGCGCAGCGTATGGGCTACAAAACGCTTTTGCTCGATTTCGACTTGCAATTTGGCAATTTGAGAGAGTTACTCGGTTGTCCTAAAGCGCTTTCGATAGAAGACGTACTAGAGGTGCCTACTCGAGTTACTCGTCTACAGTCAGAGCAAGCTTTTCCGGCGCTCCTTGCTTGTCCGCGCAGACTTGAGACCTGCGATGCCGTGATAGCCGAAGCGGCGTATTTACTTGAGAGCTTGTTGCCTCGCTTTGACGTTATTGTTGCAAATACAGGAGCCTTTTGGATGGATATCCACGCTCTTTTGCTTGAGCGGGCTTCAAAGGCTTTGTTTTTGGTTGACCAGCGCGCATCATCTTTGCATGCCTGTAAACACGCGCTTGAATTATGCGACCGCTGCGGCATCGCTACCAATCCTTTTGTTTTTGCGGTCAATCGCTGCTCAAAGGGTTCTTTGTTTTCTGCTTTAGATGTGTCGTGCGCTTTGCAGGCGTCTGCTGCTGTTGAACTGCGCGACGGGGGACGAGATGTTGAAGAGATGCTTTCGGCAGGCACGCCTCTAGATTTGTTTGCGGAAAATAATGCCTTATGCGACAGCGTTGAACAAGTTTTATGCGGCATTTTGCCGCCACTTTCAGCAGGGCAAATGGAGAGATTTTCTGTCCCTGAAAACTCAAGAAGGCTATTTGGACGTCGAAAGTCTCGTAAAGGTCACAAGAAAAGAGGTGCGGCATGAAATGCGAAGTACGACATGAGATGCGAGGTGCGGCATGAGTTTGCTTGAAAGGGTCCAGGCTGCAGGAAACACTAAGACAGATGAGGCGCGCGGTCAACATGCTGCCTTGCTTGCTATGCTCAAAGCGCAGGTCGAACAGGCCATTTCGGCTGATGTCCTTGCCCTGATAATGTCAAGCAATGCCAAGCGCGCAAAAAACGAAGTGCGCAGCGCATGCAGGCAAGCTTTTGCGAGTGATATATGGTCGCAAGTAAGTGCGACTGAGCGCGAAAGCCTCATGACAGATCTTATTGATCTGATTTTTGGACTAGGTCCTCTTGAGGGTTTACTTGCAGATGAGGCAGTAACTGAAGTGATGGTAAATGGCGCAAAGAGCATCTATTTTGAAAAGGGAGGCACTCTACATAAAAGCGAACTGTCGTTTTCAAACGACGATGAGGTGCGCGCTCTTATAGATAGGATTATTGGTCCGCTCGGCAGGCGTATCGATGAGTCGTCGCCTATGGTGAGCGCGCGCCTGCCTGAGGGACATCGCGTGCATGCTATTATCCCGCCGCTTTCTCTAGATGGGCCGATATTGACTATCCGTACGTTTACACAAAAAGTAATTACGCTCGCTGAGATGGAGACGAGTGGAGCAATGGATGGATATATGCGGCAGTTTTTGATATGGCTTGTGCGTGCACGGAAAAACATCGCCGTATCAGGGGGTACAGGCAGTGGCAAAACAACCCTGCTCAATGCGCTTTCGTGTTTTATCTCTCACGATGAGCGCGTTATCACTATTGAAGACTCAGCCGAATTGCGCTTTCTCGAGCATCCTCATGTAGTGCGCCTCGAGGCTCGTCCTCGCAATGCCGAAGGCGTTGGGGAAGTGAGCATCAGAGAACTCGTAATCAACGCTTTGCGTATGCGTCCCGATCGCATCATTGTTGGTGAGTGTCGAGGTGGAGAGGCTCTTGACATGATGCAAGCGATGAACACCGGGCATGCTGGATCTTTGACAACGCTGCATGCCAATTCTCCTGCTGAGGCTATAGGTAGGCTTGTTGCAATGGTGCAGTTTGCCGCTGAGCTGCCAGTTGATGTGATAGAAGCGCAGATTGCGAGCGCACTTGATGTGATTGTGCAAACTGCCCGTTCTCTTGACGGCAGCCGTTTTGTTTCGGAAGTTGCCGAAATAGTGTATGACCGCAATACACGCATGTGTACGACAAATACTTTATATAAGCGTGCGATACATGAGAAATGTGGGAAATGGGTGTGCGTTCCGCGATGGCTTGATGATCTGGTATGCGGCGGGCTGGTGACAGCGGAGGAGGTGCAGCTATGGAAACAGGGGCAATCCTTGGCGGCTTAAGCATGGTGTGCGCAGCATGCGCAGGATTTTCGTTGATAGTTTTAGTTGAAGATAAGCTCTTCTCCGAAAAAAAGCGTGCTTTGGCAACTAGGGTAGAAAAAGAGACGTTCAAACAGGGAGTTTTACCACGCAGAGTGCGCAATGGTTTTCCGTTTTGTTTTCCTCTTGCGCAAGCGCTGTTGAAAGTCGCGCGTATAAAAAAACTTGCTGCAGAAAGCGTATTGCTGCTTGGTGAGCACGGGTGGGCAACCACAGAGGTAGCTTTGCTCTCTGTGGTGATAGTTGCGACGTTTGTGATAGGTACAATCATCGGCGTGGTATTTGGATCGCTTGTTAGTGCGATAGCAGTGTGGATATTCGCTCTTGCAATAGTGGCGACCTGTCTAAAGACCGCATGGGAAAAGCGCGCTTGTGCTATGCGTGATGCAGTGCCTGACGTCCTGCGCGCAATGGGGGTGTGTTTCCGAGCAGGGCTTTCGCTGATGCAAACACTAGAGCAGGTGGCGGTGGAGGCGCATGGTTCTCTTAAAGTGCTTTTTTTGAAAAGCGCTCATCAGCTAGAGATTGGCAATACCACCTCTGCGGCGCTTGGGGTGTTTCGGCGAGAAAAGCTGGTGCCCGAGCTTTCTTTTGTGGCGGTAGCCTTAGATGTGCAACATCAGACTGGCGGTAGCATGGAGCAGGTGCTGGCTTCTGCTCGAGATACAGTCGAAAGCGAGCT
>CAYNWQ010000095.1:0-6099 GCA_964400955.1 uncultured Gordonibacter sp.
GCAAACGCGCACTAGGCGCGCCGTCCAAACATGCGGCAAACGCGCACTAGGCGCGTCATGGTTGCTGCACTAAATGCACGTTAAGCGCCTAAGATGCGCGCCGCAACTTGTTTTTTGCGCGAAAGCACACCCGGCATCCACGTACCGCCCTCACCACTGCATTCTATACCAAAGACACGATTGACGATACGGCGGTTGCCTTCGCAGAGAAACTGACTCCCCTCAGCGACGATGTCAGTCACCATAAAGAGCACGAACTCATAGCCATGCGATTCAAGCAGTGTGCGCATATACGCACGTATCTGCGCCTCGCGCGACAACACTTGTCCCAAATCAACCGTTTCATGCTGCGCAATCAGCACACATTTATCGCCAAGCTGAAACTCTTTTGCATCAGCACCAACGAGCTTATCCACCGACACATCATCCGAACCACCGCGGTATTTAAAAACTTGTATGCCAAACTCAGTCGCAGATGTGCCGACAATCTGCGCAAGATAGTCTGCCTGCACGCGGTCGGTCTCAGTCGTGGTGGGAGATTTCAATATAACCGTATCGGTCATAATGGCCGAAAGCAAGACAGCGGCGATATTTTGCGGTATCTCGACACCGTATTTGCGAAACTCCATACACACGATAGTCGCTGTTGACCCAACGGGCAAATTGAGAAAAGTGATAGGATTTGCCGTCATCACATCAGCGATACGGTGATGGTCGATTATCTCAACAACATCAGCTTCCTCGATGCCAGGTGCAGCTTGGCGCAACTCATTGTGATCTACCAATATCACTTTGCGCTTGGGGCGTTTTGCAACATCGGAGCGCGTCACGATGCCGATGCAAAATCCATCATCATCGAGCACAACCGCTTCACGCAATGCGCTTGCCATGAGGTCTTCGATAGCGTCATTGAGCAGCCCTTCTTTGTCGAGCACAAGCACGTCAGTCTCGGTAATATCCGAGACCTTTTGACCCAAAGATTCGATGAGGTCAGCAGCAACCGCCATGCTGTTTGCGCCGCCCTCGTCCATCATATCCGTCGCTGAAATATAACGCTCGGCAATCATGCGCGTAGTCACGAGCCCGCGATAAGTACCATCATCGTTCGTGACTACAAGCGAGCGCACATTGTGCTGGCGCAGCATACGCCCCGCCTCGAGCAAAGTCGCGTCATGCTCGATAGAAAAAGGCTCGGGCGTCATAACATCAGCCACGCGCGAATGCACATGCCCAATTACAAGAGGCGCCTCTATGTGGGCATTTTCAAGCACACGCGCGCTTTCTGGCGGCAAAGCTCCAAGGCGCGCAGGTATATAAACTGCCGCCTCGCTTTCTCCCTTGAAAGTCTTGCCTGTCTGCTGCCCTTGAGTCTGCGCATCTACCTGTTGAGCTTGCACATGCTGCGCGCATTCCTGCACGCGCCTGCGCTCAAGCTCGTTTTTGAGGTAGGCATACCCTACCGCAGCGCAAATCGAATCGTTGTCAGGGTTTTTGTGACCCACGACAATAATCGGTGATGTCATAGTTCTCCTCTATCTTCTCGTTACAACACGCGCAGCATCAAGCTTGCGGTTGCGAAAGTAGACCGCCCAGTTTATCGCAAGGCATGCCACATTTAAAAAGTAAACAACCAGTACCCAGTTTACGTTACCGGAAACAAATTTCGCAGCGATACCTGCTACATAGCCAGCACAAATAAGCGTCAGAAACTGCCAACTTGTGCCAGCCGCCGTACGTGCCTTGTAGCTTTTCCACGCATTCATTGGCCATGAAAGACCAAAACAAACAAGCATCACAGCTTCCAAAATATTAGCGAGCGCCATAAGCTTTAAGACCTTCTCCTTTATTGTGTAGTGTTACGTATTTTTAGCTACGCAAGTATGCACCCACACAAATAGAAAGTCACGTGCTCAGCTTATACTATGACGAAATTTTGACAATCGGTGCAAAATCCTTCAACAATCGCTTCGTTTGACCCGTGCGCGCAAACTTGACATAAAGCTGATCTCCGTCCACTTTAGTCACGCGTCCTCGCCCGAAGGTTTTATGGTCAACTGTATCGCCTACCGCAAAGCTTACGCGCGCTGCATCCTTTTTGTATGCCTCTGCGCTTACATTTCTCATTGTGCCCGTACCGCTACTTCCCGCACCTGCGCTACTACGCCCGCTTTGCCCGCTCGTGCGTCCGTACTGTCCGCCACTACTCTTTGCGCGTCCACCACGCGAACCTGACGCAGACGATTGCCCAAACACACGCCCGCCGCCTGCTTCGGCACCACTGCCTGCGATGCCGCGCCTGCTGCCGCGTTTTTCCCAGCCCGTCCCCGAAAAGCCCGCAGACCCTAGACCGACTGTCTCTTTAAGTTCGGTTGGTATTTCACCAATAAAGCGCGATACCGGGTTTGAAGACGTTTGTCCAAAAATCTGTCGCTGTTGTGCGCAAGTCAGGTAAAGACGCTTGCGCGCACGCGTGATAGCCACATAAGCAAGTCTGCGCTCTTCTTCAACTGCCGAAGCGTCACCTGCCGAGTTCATATGGGGAAACAAACTCTCTTCCATACCGGCCACAAATACGCAGTCAAACTCGAGACCTTTCGACGAATGTACCGTCATCAATGTCACCGCGCGGCCATCTTCAGACATCGTGTCAAGGTCGGTACGCAGACGCACCCACTCGATGAGATCAGCGAGACTATTTCCCGACAACACACGAGGCGGCGCATCCTCACTCGTATCAAAAGTCCCCGGTGTCGCGTAAAACACTTCGCTTGCTTGCGTGTCAGCGCCATTTGTCGCAACACCTGTAGTCGCAAGTACACTCGCCGTTGCCGCGCCTGCCTCGTCCCCACTCAAAGCACTCGCTTCAAAAACCTCTTCCTCGGTATGCGTCTCAGAAAACTCATCAACTACGCTCAAAAACTCCTTAATGTTTTCCACACGCGCGAGCGCTTCATCGGTCCCTTCGCTCACCAAAGCACCTATGAGCCCGCTTTTGTCGATAATCATCTCAACGACGCGACGCAACTCTCCTTCGTAGCTTGCGGCTTCATGCAAAAGTCCCACAAACTCCGCGAGCGCCTTGCGTGTTGATAGGCGCAAGGCTTCATCAGCTATAGCCAGCTCAGTTGCCTCCAAAAACGTCTGCCCTGACAAACGCGCCTCGTGCTCGATATATTCGATAGTCGTCTTTCCGATACCACGGCGCGGCGTATTAATGACGCGTTTAGCAGCGATATCATCGGCGGGGTTAATCACAAGCGTAAGATAAGCCATCACATCACGTATCTCAGCGCGGTCAAAAAATCGTGTGCCGCCCACAATGCGATACGGCACACCAGCGCGCAAGAGCATATCTTCAAGCATACGACTCTGCGCGTTAGTGCGATAAAACACAGCCATGTTGTTGTATGAGTCTCCCGCACTACGTCTTTTTTCTATTTCACCGGCTATCCAACGTCCCTCATCACGCTCATCGGTCGCAAGATAGACCTTTATTTTTTCGCCATCTTCAGCATCAGTGAAAAGCTTCTTTGTCTTTCGATGCTGATTGTGTGCAATCACGGCATTTGCCGCCGCGAGCACATTACCTACACTGCGATAGTTTTGCTCAAGCTTTACCGTGTGTGCGTCAGGGTAGTCTTTTTCAAACTCCAAAATATTGCGTATATCAGCACCACGCCAACTATAGATGGATTGATCATCGTCACCTACCACCATGATGTTTTTGTATTTCTGCGCGAGCAGCTTTGTGATGGCATATTGCGCATGGTTGGTATCTTGATACTCGTCCACCATGATATAGCGGAAACGCTCCTGATAGGCATCGAGCACATCAGCGTGATGCTTGAGCAAGAGATAAGCATAGAGTAGCAAATCATCGAAGTCAAAAGCATTTGCAGCACGCAGGCGCTCTTGTAATCTCCTGTACACGCGAGCTGCCACTTTTGCCACCGGATCACGCGCTTCTTGCTCAAAGGTATCCGGCATAATAAGTTCATTTTTTGCTGCAGAGATACGGTTCATCAGCGCACCAATTGGAAAACGCTTTGAGTCGATATTTTGCTCTGCCATTATCTCTTTATAGAGACGTTTTTGATCGTCGGTATCATAGATAGTAAAATTGCGCGTAAAGCCAAGACGTTCAGCGTCGGCACGTAACATACGCACGCACATACTGTGAAACGTTGATACCCACATACCACGCGAGCGCGCACCCACGAGTCCACCTAGGCGTTCACGCATTTCAGCTGCCTCTTTGTTGGTAAAAGTGATAGCTAAAATCTCCCATGGAGCTACGTGCTCGTCATCTATCAGATGCGCAATACGATACGTAAGCACACGGGTTTTTCCTGAGCCTGCGCCCGCTAATACCAGCAGAGGACCTTGTGTTGTCTCAACCGCTTCTCTCTGTGGTCCATTAAGGGTGTCGATATCAAGAGGCATGCATATCATCCTTCACAAATGTGCGCCGCGCGGCTTTTTCTCTCGGAGTCACTTAAGCGACTCCTTGAAAAGACTTTGCCACGCGGCGCAATAAAAACTTATCTTACGCTTTACGATTTTACGCTCGACAGCTCGCACTTAGCAATTCGCGTTTTGCAACTTACCCACAATAACACGTGCTTTTCAATTGTAGCGCACGCTATTAAAGTTATTGTACTTCTTTCGGGTCTACAATATTTATCGTAGAATGCTCCACAAGCCACTTGTTAGCTTTAAGACGCTCAGCGGTTTCACGCAAAGCAAAACCATACCCAGTATCTTCCATCTGCTTGCGTACTGACTTGGGATTTTGCTGCGGATTGATTGCGCGGCAAGCATCATCTATATCCTTATCAGTAAGCGTCATTTTTTCGTGACGGTAAAGCGCATCAAGTGAGTATCCTTGCACGAGCATCTCGCGTGCTTGCAACATGAGCATCATACCAAACTGCTGCTGACCACCTTGCTGCTCAACAAACTGCTCAAAAGTCATACCTTGTTGCTGAAGATTGGCGCGTACGTTATCCATCAGATTTTCGCGCATGGCCTCATAGATACTGTCATCTATACGACCCTTAAACCCACGAGCAAATTCGCTTGCAGCCATTTGGTTAACGTAGTCGTTGTATTGCTGTTTGCTTGCACTCGCAATCTGGTCTTTAATGGCTCCACGTAAAGACTGATAGCCTCTAAAGAAAGGCATATTTTTCTGAACCCATTCGTCATCGATAGTAGGACGCACTTTTTTCTGAATCTCAAGGACGCTCACCGTACAATCAACCGGCGACGTGATTTCGTTGCCGTCATCATCGATGCTTGGTCCGTCAAATGTAAAGGTTTTGGTCTCACCTGGTTGCATTCCGATGATACCATCATCAAAACTTTTCGGCATATAACCCTCGCCCACCATATAGGTGCGACCCTCTGTTGCAAGCGCCTCGAGCTTTTTGCCGTCTTGTGTACAATCAAGTGCAATTTTGCAGGTGTCGCCTTTTTTGACTGGGTGCGGATCATCTGCCACATAGTCGACATACTGCTCAGCCATCTTTTCAATTTCTGCATCAATCAGGCTATCGTCGATATCAAAAGGTGGCACAGAGATGGTCACTGGCGCATACGTTTCTAGTTCGTATTCGGGCTTTGGTGTAACCGTCATACTAAACTTAAACTCTCGCCCACGTTTGAGAGACGAATTGACCTTTGGTTTTGGAGGATAAGCTGGTACGATATTTTTCTTATCAAGAGCAAACGGTACCAAACCCTCAATCGCTTGTGACTCAACGATAGAATCAAGGTCTTTTATGCCAAGCTTCTCTTGAGCAATTTGTGCTATCGACTTATCTTTTTCCGGACGTAAACTCATCTGCTGCGCAAAAGCAACGCTTGCCTGATGAAGTACTTTTGCGACGTCTTCAGGGCTCGCAACAACGTCTAGCTGGACTTTGCCATCCGACAAATTTTTTCTCGTAACTTTCATGTCTTTGTACGTCTCCTTTATTTCGGCGTCTCATTTCTCGTCTGTTGCCTATTGTATCGCACATTTTTGAGAAAGATGCCCAAACGATGCACTATTCGTCTGATTTCAAAAAACACCCTTGCGCAAAAAATGACTTCCGA
>CAYNWQ010000096.1:0-6097 GCA_964400955.1 uncultured Gordonibacter sp.
CCGACGCCAGTATAAGCTGCTGTAAAAAGCGGATCAGCCGCTACGTTAACACCAACATGCTTCATAGTTGAGAGCACGCGAGCCCCTGCAGCACTTGCGCCTATGCCCACCTCAACTGCTACTTTTTCATTGATGCACCACTCAGCATATACGCCTTCTTTTCGCGCAAATGTTTCCATGGTCTCAGTTGATGGTGTCCCTGGGTAGGCAACGCCAATGCGGCATCCTGCTTCCCACGCACCTTGCGCTATAGCTTCATTTCCTGAAAGTAATTCCACGCCTATCCCCTCTCTTCCTGATATACGAGGCAAAAGGCGCCAATTTGCATTATGTCTCCCGCATGCAAAAGCCGCGTCGCCTCGACATTTTCGTTGTTAACCCAAACTCCATTAAAGGAATGCTCGTCGGCTACTGCATAGCCTTCGTCGGTGCGCATAAGGGTGGCGTGCATGCGTGATACAGTCATGTCATTGAGGAAAATATCGCAATGAGGTGAGCGACCTACCGAAAGCGTACTTGCGGTGAGAGGAAAAACAAGGCCGGTTTGTGGACCTCTTACGACACGCAGTCCAACCTTAACCGAAGAAGGTTTTGCAGGTGCTTTTACCTCGTCGTCGTTCACGCGAATCGGTTGAAACTTTTGTGTTGACCCTAAAAGTTTAAATCCGCAATAGGGACAAGCCGGCATATCGGTTTCTACATTGCTACCGCATACGGGACATGTTTCGCTCATAATTACTTCCTAACCTCATTTAAAGCTTCTTAGGTTTTAAGTGTAACCTATTTAGTCGTGGATGTTGTTTTGTCGTTGACGAGTGGGGTTTCGTTAAGGGTAAGTGTTTCGGCGCTTCCGCTTTGTCCAGAGAACCCGCGAAAAAGTCTATCCCACCAAACTCCGATACCTTCAAAGAAATTAGGTGCCCTCTGATCTTCGCAAGCAATCAAATCAACGCTTATTAACGCGTTATTTCTTTGTTTAAAAGTGATGGTGCCTACTTTATCTCCTGTATTAACGTCTCCATTAAGCGTATCAAGCTCGATATCTTGGCTGATATTGCCGTTTAAATCAAAGATATTGATAGACGCATCGGGGTCAGCAAGAGTGACATTTATCGATGCATCGACCCATTCTGAGTGAGCAAGTACCGCAATGACAGGCACCTTGCGTGTTTGCCCATTGAGTGTCGTGGTACACGTTTCACTTGAATGAGCAAGCGTGTAGCTGATGGTATGCTCGTATACCCAGTCAAACAAAGTCGTGGTGTCAACGAAACGCTGCTCTTCTGTCGTAGAGTTAATCACGACAGCATACAGTGTTTTCCCATCGCGCTCGCACGCACCTGCAAATGAGGGGCCAGCGAGCTGCGTTACTCCCGTTTTTATACCACAGGCACCTTCATATACTCCGAGCAATTCATCGGTTGATTCGAGTACGACAGGAGTGCTCACACCGCTGCGTGTTACATTTATCGTATATTCTTCCTGGTTAACAAGACTGCGAAAGGTCTCGTTTTGCATAGCATAAACGCACATCTTACCGACATCTTCGGCGCTCGAATGCAGGTTTCCTGCATAGGTGCCAAAGTCAAGACCATGAGGGTTTTCAAATACCGTATTAGCCATCCCCAGCTCTGCTGCTTTTGCATTCATTGCAGCTACAAAGGCATCGTAGGCGCTTTCACTACCTTGTGTGAGCTTTGCGCCAACGCATTCTGCAATCGCTTGAGCAGCATCGTTTCCTGAGGGTACCATGAGTGCGTGCAAGGCGTCGTCAAGTGTCAAGACGTCTCCCTCTTGTAGATTTGCACTCGACTCCCCTATGGCGGCCGCTTTTGCCGACACAGTGACTGAAGTGTCAAGGGTCGCATTTTCTAGGGCAACGATGGCACACATCACTTTGGTAATGGAAGCGATTTGCGTCTCGCTCTGAGCGTTTCTCTCGAAATAGACTCTACCCTCGTCATCGCAAACGTAGGCATACTCTGCTTCTATGCTCGGGCATTGGCTGACAAAAAAACCTCGTGAGTCAACACTTTGTCCCATAACGACGTCAGTTTTTCTCACATCTGCCCATGCGGGATGTATTTCTAGCGCAACGCAGCCGCACGCCACTACCAGCGCAAACGCACAAAGTACTGCTGGTAATAAATTTGTTTTAAGCGAATACTTAGTCAAGTGCATAAATATCTTTCGCAGACACCATTTCAAATCCTGCATCGATGAGTTTTTGTTCAATTTCGCAAGCTTTATCGGTTTTAAGCACATCCACAGCGCTGTTATCTTTTCCACTGAAGCAATAACCATACTCGACATTTACTTTTTGGCTATCAAGAAACTCAAGCAAATGGGCAAGTCCACCCGGCTCATCGGGCACTTGTACAGCAAGTACTGGTGTCACAGACGCACGGTATCCTGCCTCAGTTAAAATGTGAGCTGCAGCAAGAGGTGTGTCGCAAAATATGCGCGCAACGCCAAAGTCAGCTGTATCAGCAACAAAAAGCGCATACATGTTGATGTGAGCATCAGCTAGCGTGCGTGTGCAGCTAGCAAGACGTCCCTGCGCGTTTTCCATAAATACCGTTAGTTGAGAAATCATTTATTTGTTCTCCTTTCGCAGGTCAATAATGCGTTTTGCTTTGCCTTCGCTACGTTCTATGGTCTTAGGTTCAACTATCTTTATTTCAACCGAAATTTGTAAGTTGCTCTTAAGCTCAGCAGCAAGACGACGTTTGACGTCCTCAAGTTTGCGAATCTCGTCAATGGGGAAATCAGGTACGGTTTCCACCATGAGTTGCACATGATCAAGCGGACCTTTTGTAGATAAAATAATCTGGTATTGGGAAGCAATTTCAGAAAAGCCTGTAATAACTTGCTCAATTTGTGAGGGGAATACATTAACGCCGCGTATGATGAGCATGTCGTCGCTTCTGCCTTTGAGGTAATCTATCTTTCGATGAGTACGCCCGCATGCACAAGGCTCAGAAATAATGCGCGTAATGTCACGTGTGCGATAGCGTATGAGCGGGCAGCACTCACGCGTGAGTGTAGTGATAACGAGCTCCCCCCACTCTCCTTCAGGGAGAACTTCAAGGGTAGTCGGGTCGATAATTTCGCAATAGAAATGATCTTCGGCCACATGGAGACCATGGCGCTCTTTGCACTCCATAGCCACACCTGGTCCCATAATCTCCGATAAACCATAGACATCGCAATATTGTATTCCAAGCTTTTCAGCGATTTCATCGCGCACGTTAGACGAGGCAGGTTCGGCGCCAAAGATACCAGCGGAAATCTTAAAATCGCGAACAGGATCATAGCCCATCTCCAAAGCAGTATCTGCAATGAGCAATGCATATGATGGTGTACACGCCAAAATATCAGTACCGCAATCTTTCATCATCTGTACTTGGCGTTTCGTATTGCCTGATGAGGTCGGTATAACTGTGCAACCCATAGCTTCGCCGCCAGCGTGTGCTCCAAGTCCTCCGCTAAATAGGCCGTAGCCATAAGATACCTGTAGTGTTGAATCTGCACTGCCGCCAACCATAGCAATACCACGTGCAAAACACTGACCCCATCTTTTAAGGTCACCCGCAGTGTGTCCTACCACGGTTGCTTGACCTGTTGTTCCGCTTGAGGCATGGATGCGTGCAACATCTTTTGAGGGTACGGCAAAGAGACCAAAAGGATAAGCATCGCGCATGTCTTGTTTTACCACAAAAGGAAAACGTGCAAGGTCTTCAAAACTATTAAAATCGTCTGGCGTCACCTGCGCTTTCGCAAAAGACGTACGATAAAACTCGATATTGTCATACGCATGCTTCATCGACTCTTTGATGCGAGAAAGCTGCAAGGTTTGCAGCTCATCGCGCGACATTGTTTCAATTTCCGGTTGAAAGTACACTGAAAAACCTTTCGTATCCTTTTGCCACGTCCTGCGCTGTGGCGGCGCTTTTATCTAAAAGTTTAAAGTGATTTCAAACTTTTATCATGAAGTAATCTTTTTGCTTGTCTGAGGTTCATTTGGTGTTGCAACAAGCGTTTCTTCTCCAACGATAATTTTGGTGTTAGGACCAGCGACGATAACTTCGGTTTCGGGGTCATAGTTTGATGTGAAAGTGTCTTCACGTATCACTTTGCCACTCGCATCGCTTACCGTACGATACACGCTAATGGATGAACCGTTGACACCTTTGGTCTCAACATACGACGCACCTTCGGCCATGCTTTCATCGCATTCGACACGCGTGCGATACGCCTCACCTTCTACCCAATCGCCGGTTTTCGTCGAAACAGTATAGCCCGGATCAACGCCGTACAGTGTAACGGTCAGAGAGGTATCAGTATATGAACAACACACTAAAACATCAGAGGTACTATCATTTTCCCATATTAGGTCTAAATCGGGGTAAGATACTGCCGCATCGCGACCGTCAGGGTAGTTTGTCATGCGCAAGGTGTGGTTGTGGCGCGTGATGACTGGAAATCCTGACTCGTAAACAGAATTAAAAACAGTCGTAGCAACTTGGCATATGCCGCCACCGACAGCATCAAAGTGTTCGCCCTCAACGATGGCGCCTGCTCCAAGAAAACCAGCTTCTGCGTTGCACTCTCCTGCTGTTTCATGGAAGGACCATCTACCGCCATTTGCCTTGACGATAGAGTTATTGAGCTTGTCGGCAGCAAGATGAATATTGTGTACACGGTTTTTAGAAGTCTCACGATTAAGATATGTTGTCGTATAGGTGGATATCTCTTGTATGAGATCAAGCGAAAGCGCATCGTCAAAACTTAAAGACGTTGGGGTATTGGTAGTCACAAGAGAAATAGTGAGAGCATCAGTCTGAGTGCCGTCGACGTTAGTACTTGTATTTGCGCTGATATCTGCATCGCTGGCCGCTTGCACACTATCCTCGCTTGTGGAGGTATCTGTAGTTGGGGCGTCCTGAGACGATTGAGTGATGCTATTTGCACTCCCGATAATAGTTTCACGTACACTTCCGAGCAAAGTGTTATCGAGTAAGCTTATACTTGAAGCGCAGTCGGGCACCTGTCCTGAGCCGTCAGTCACCACCGATATAGAGCCGTCATCTGCGCGCGCAAACGATATCGTTGACGTAGTGGTGCGCAACATCCGCATTGATTGATATGTCAAAGTCTCTACAGTCAAATTGTAATCAACATAAGGAAGCAAAACCCAGTTTCCGTTTTTGTTTTCGATGCTTGTCGAAATCCAGCTGCCTACATCAGCTCGTTCTGGTGTCCAGACATATTCGCCTGCCGTTATATTGATTTGCTGCGAAAGTGCACTATTGAGCGCATTGCAGGTGCGCTCAGCGCTTGCCTTATCTATGCGCAGAGCAGCATATTCCGGTATAGCAGAAATGTATGCGCTTCCTAATCCGAGTAACGCGGTATCGAGTTTGGCTTTGAGCTTTTCACGGTCAACCATCGTGCCATCATGACCTTCGGTTACATAGGCCACTCCCGCATCCACAGCAACGTTATAGTCGACACGGGGTTCGCTTACGCTATTGTCGATAGTAAGCGCAAAAGCCTCCAGTTCATCAGCACCATAATTTGCGCGCGGCGTAACACTATATCCGCTAAAAAAAGTACTCAGACGCGTCAAAAACCCGCCATCGCTGCGGCCTCTTTCGAATGCTTCATTTACCATGCTTTCAACACCAAGTGTAGCAGCAAGGGTGTCAGCACTCGCTATCCATGCCCTTCCTTCACCAACAAGCTGCGCGGCAATCGTTTGAGTAGATGGTGATGCGTCCGCTGTGCTGCCATCTGCTTGCACGACACCTAAATCTTCTTCGCTTGCAACAACGACTGCTTCGTTTGTAGCAAGCGCATTTGCAAAAGCTTCGTTGATGATATCGGCGGCTTCTTCTTTAGTTTTGCCTGATAAATCAATACTTCCTACAGAGACGCCCGCATAAACTCTGTCCCAGTTGTAACAGGTATCAACGACACCACCTATCAAGGCGAGCCCAGCTATAATCATAACGACTAAAGCTAGGCGGCTCCTTTGAGCAAGGTTAATAATTCCTGTAAATAGCGCATGAAAAAGACCTGCTATAAAAGAAAA
>CAYNWQ010000097.1:0-6079 GCA_964400955.1 uncultured Gordonibacter sp.
CCTTGCACAATTTTTGTGATTTACGCGTGAAGCAAAAAAATTATTATTAGCGCGTAACCCCCTGCTCGCAGCTTGCTGCACCACATCACAGCCCGCGCTACCGATCTCGCTGCAACTTGCGCAAGTGGCTGCGATATGCACTCATCGAGTGTCTGCGATAGGTGCTCATCGGCTGCCTGTGACAGGTACTCATCGCAAGCTTTCAATAAGCGCTTATTTTGTGCACGCTCGGTAAGCTCTCGCGTGTCTCTTGCGCTTTTGCGTATTTCTCGCTAAAATACGCCTATTGAACAAGTTGTTTATTATTGGCCGCTGTGTTCAATAGGCGAAAGCGAGGATAGTTGACCACAAGAGAAGACGAAGACAAGCGCATTATGCGCTCAAAGGCTGCACTGCGCGCCTCGCTCATCGAGCTAACCGAAGAGCGCGGCCTCGACGGCTTTTCGGCGAGCGATCTTTGCGCACATGCAGGGCTTAACCGAGGGACACTTTATAACAATTTCGGCGACAAAGAGGGACTACTTACTGCGCTCGAAGACGATGTGATGGCAGGGCTCTCTGACTTTCAGGAAAGCCTCACATCTCTTACTTTACGCGAGCTTATGCGCTATCGTGTGAGCAAACAACCCGCTCCTTTTCTCATAGATCTTTTCGATTATTTGCGTGCACAGGGCGATTTTTTGCACGCTATTTTAGGTCCGCGCGGAGATGCTAGTTTTGGGCCGCGCCTGCGCGATGCGGTCTGTGCGCGTGTAATACAAACTGTCTTGCATGAGCGTTATCGCCAAAACCCCACTCCTTTCGTGCAATATTACCTGGCCTTTTATGCGTCGGCCTATCTAGGGGTTATCACGCATTGGATAGAAACAGGTATGCAGGAATCATCCGAAGATATGGCGCGTATTGCGCTCAAGCTTTTCTTTATAAAACCAGGCGACCCTATAAAGCTATAGGAGGACTATCATGAGCGAAAACCAGACGAGCGAAACTCAGGCGGCTGAAGGCAAAACGCTTCCAACCCAGGCGGCTGAAACCCAGCCAGTCGCAACCCAGACAGCTGCAACCCAGGCAGCTGCAACCCAAAAATTGCACATCGGCATCGACGTTGGTTCAACCACGGTAAAACTCGCCGTGCTCAATACGGAAAACAAGGTGCTTTTTTCGGTATATCGGCGCCATCATGCCGACGTGCGTGCAACGGTCATCGAGGTACTCGAAGAGGCGGCGCGTGAGTTTAGCGAGCAAACTATGAGTATTGCTATCACCGGTTCGGGTGGCCTCCTTTTGGCACAATGGCTCGGCGTGGAGTTTGTGCAAGAGGTTATCGCGAGTAAAACCGCTGTTGAGACGTTCATCCCGAAAACCGATGTGGCTATAGAGCTTGGTGGCGAAGACGCGAAAATCATCTATTTTGACCACGGCATCGAGCAGCGCATGAACGGCACTTGCGCTGGTGGTACTGGGGCTTTTATCGACCAGATGGCCTCTTTGCTCAACACTGATGCGGGTGGGCTTAACGAGCTCGCAAAAGAAGCGACAACCATCTATCCTATCGCGTCGCGTTGTGGTGTGTTTGCAAAAACCGATGTGCAGCCTTTGCTCAACGAAGGTGCGCGTAAACAAGATATCGCGGCTTCTATCTTCCAGTCAGTCGTGACACAAACTATCTCAGGGCTTGCGTGCGGGCGTCCTATCCGCGGGCACGTGGCGTTTTTGGGTGGGCCTTTGCAGTATCTGCCTGAGCTGCGCAAGCGTTTCTACGAGACGCTTGATCTTGACGAAGAGCATCGTATCGTGCCCGAAAACGCGCACCTCTTCGTCGCGTGCGGATGTGCGATTGCGGGGCGGGCGGCAGAAAGCGTGCGCGAGGAGCGCCTTGAAGATGTGTGTGCGCGCCTGCGCGGGCTAGGAGATATGCAGGGATCAGAAGTGGTACGCCTCGACCCGCTTTTCAAAGACGAGGCTGACTACGAAAAATTCCGCGCGCGTCATGATGCTGAGTGCGTGCGCAAAGGCGAGCTCATGGCCTACACCGGCACTGCTTTTTTGGGTATAGATGCAGGCTCGACTACTTTCAAAGCGACGCTCATCGGTCAAGATGGCTCGCTTTTGTGGTCGCATTACGCCAACAACAAAGGCGACGTGTTAGGGTGTGCGAAAGCGGCCTTGACACGCCTTTACAACGAGTTGCCTGTTGATGCGAAAACTGGTGTGCCCTGCGTGCGCATCGGGCATGCGACGGTGACGGGGTATGGCGAGGGCTTGCTGCTCGAAGCTTTGCGCGTTGACTCTGGAGAGATAGAAACGGTAGCTCATTTGCGTGGCGCGCAGGAAATGCTGCCAGGTGTGGAATTTATTTTGGACATCGGCGGGCAAGACATGAAATGCTTGCGCGTAAAAGACGGCGTTATCGAGCACATCATGCTCAACGAAGCTTGCTCGAGTGGATGTGGCAGCTTTATTGAGAGCTTTGCGAGTGGCCTTAACCTCGATGTAGCCGAGTTTGCAAAAACTGCTATCGAGGCAAAAAATCCGGTTGACCTCGGCAGTCGCTGCACGGTTTTTATGAACTCGCGCGTAAAGCAAGCACAAAAAGAAGGCGCAACAGTAGGTGACATCGCGGCAGGTCTTGCTATTTCGGTTATCAAAAACGCGCTTTTCAAAGTCATCAAGATACGCGACCCGCATGATGTGGGTACACGCGTTATCGTGCAGGGTGGCACGTTCTTAAACGACGCGGTGTTGCGTGCTTTCGAGCAGCTTGCCGAAGTAGACGCCGTACGTCCCGATATCGCGGGCAACATGGGTGCCTATGGTGCCGCATTGCTCGCACGTGACCGCTACGCCGAAGCAGTGTCGCGCAACTATCAAGCGCTTGAGGTGCAAGGTACAGCTGCACCTAACCCTACCTCAAGCATCCTTTCGCTTGACGAGCTTGCCGCACTTGCGCCCAAGCAAAAAACCGTGCGTTGTAAGGGCTGCTCAAATAGCTGCCTTTTGACCGTCAACGACTTTGGCGCTGACCCACAGACGGGCAAGCATCGCCGTTTCATAACGGGCAACCGCTGTGAAAAAGGCACCGGCGAGCGCAACGAAAGCAAAAACGTCCCCAATCTCTATGAGTACAAAAGCAAGCGGCTTTTCAGCTATGAACCTCTGTCGGCTGTAGAAGCGAGCCGTGGTAGCGTAGGCATCCCGCGCGCGCTCAACATGTATGAAAACTATCCTTTCTGGTTTACGTTTTTCACGCAGCTCGGTTTTCGTGTGGTGCTCTCTGATCCCTCTACGAAAAAGACCTACGAGGCAGGCATCGAGTCCATGCCTTCAGAAAGCGTGTGTTACCCTGCGAAACTCTCACACGGCCACATCATGAACTTGCTCGAAAAAAACCCCGACTTCATCTGGTTTCCCTGCAGTAAGTGGGAGCGTCAGGAAGACGAGAGTGCAGGTAACCATTTCAATTGCCCTATCGTTGCAAGCTATGCTGAGGCTTTACGCTTAAACATCGATGAGCTGCGCACTTCCGGCATCCCGTTTTTAAACCCGTGGTTGCCTTACGACAAAAAAGAGCACCTCAAAAAACGCCTCTATATCGAGCTTGTGCAGGCGCATCCTGAGCTCATGGGTGAGGGCGTAGCCGCCCCAACGCAGGCTGAAGTTGATGCGGCAGTGGACGCTGCTTGGGCAGAAGACGAGGCCTTTAAGCGCGATATGCGCACCAAAGGCACCGAGACGCTCGCATGGATGGAAAAAACTGGCACGCATGGTATCGTGTTGGCTGGGCGCCCTTATCAAAATGACCCTGAAATTAATCACGCTATCCCCGAGCTTTTAACGAGTTTTGGGCTTGCAGTGCTTACCGAAGACTCTATCGCGCATCTCGCTACGCTTGAACGCCCGATTCGTTTGGTGGATCAGTGGATGTATCACACGCGCCTGTATGCGGCGGCAAAAGTTGCTACCGAAAGACGCGACCTTGACCTCATACAGCTCAACAGCTTTGGTTGCGGTCTCGACGCGCTCACGACCGATCAGGTGCAAGAAATATTGGAGTCTGCCGGCAAAGTGTATACGGTCTTAAAGATCGACGAAGTGTCAAACCTCGGTGCTGCGCGCATACGCGTGCGTAGTTTGTTGGCTGCGCTAAAAGATCAGGCTGATGAGGAGCTTGATGAGCAGGCGCGCAAGGCTGTAGAGCAGCATCCCTGTGCGGCGTGTGATGTCGTAACTGCAGCGATTTCGGGTGTCACAAGCGCGCAAGCAAGTGACGCTGCGGGTAACACGGCTGGCGCGGCAAGCGCGACACGCGGCGACGCAACAGGTGCAGCGAGCGCAGCACGCGGCAGTGCGGTTGCCGTATCTGTCGCAGACGCTGTACCTCAAACTTTCGCAGAAAAAGCAGCTCCCGAAATACAAGAGCGCATAAAGCAGCGCGAGGGTAAAACGACAGAGTTTCCGCGTGCGGTCTTTACCGAAGAAATGAAAGAAGCAGGATACACTATCTTAGCGCCCCAGATGGCGCCGTATCATTTCGAGCTTTTGGTGCCTATCTTTAGCCGCTTTGGCTATAACGTCGAGCTTTTGCCGAGCGTTGATACGGGTGCAGTGGATGCGGGCTTAAAGTTTGTCAACAACGACATTTGTTACCCTTCCATCCTTGTGACGGGTCAGATCATGGAGGCGGTTACATCCGGTAAATACGACACCGACAAACTCGCGGTGCTTATCACGCAAACCGGTGGCGGGTGCCGCGCGACTAACTATATCTCGCTTATCCGCAAAGCGCTTGCTTCGGTGGGTCTGTCGCACATCCCTGTTATCGCTATTTCTTTCAAAGACCTCGGTGAGCACAATCCTGGTTTCAAAATTACGCCAAAGATGCTGATGCAGGCGGTATATGCCCTGCAGTATGGTGACTTGCTCATGATGTGTTTGTATAGGTGTCGCCCTTATGAGGTAGAGCCAGATAGCACCAATCGCCTCTTTGACTACTGGATGTCAAAGTGCAAAGCGCAGCTTATCAAAGGCGAGACGCGCGGACAGTTTAAGCGTACGGTAAAGCAAATCGTGCAAGATTTCGACGCGCTGCCGCTCAAAGGTGAGGGCACAAAACCGCGTGTGGGTGTGGTAGGCGAGATATTGGTGAAATTTCACCCGACGGCAAACAACCAAGTGGTCGATGTTATCGAGCGCGAGGGTTGCGAGGCGGTTGTGCCTGGTCTCATAGAGTTTTTCCTCTTTGGTATTGCGGGTGGCATCTTCCAAAAAGACCCGCTTGGGCGTTCTGGAAAAGGCGCGTTTGGTAGCAAGATTGCACTAAAAGCGGTCGAAAAACTGCGCATGCCAGTGACGCGCGCGCTTGAACAATCCGAGCGTTTTGCGCCTCCGGCAAATATCTACGAGCTTGCCGAATATGCGAGCGAGATATTGAGCCTGTGCAACTCGATGGGAGAGGGCTGGCTTTTGACTGCAGAGATGGTTGAGCTCATCAAGACGGGTGCTCCTAATATCGTATGTACGCAGCCTTTTGCTTGTCTACCAAATCACGTGGTCGGCAAAGCGGTCATCAAAGAGTTGCGTCGTCAGTATCCGACAAGCAATATCGTCGCGGTCGACTATGACCCGGGTGCATCAGAAGTCAATCAGCTCAATCGCATAAAGCTTATGATCAGCGTGGCAAAATCAAACCTTGCCGAAAAAGAGGCGTGTGCAAAGGCTGAGCGCGATTCGTTTGTGGCTTCAAGCATCTCAGATCCAAAGGTGCAAGATGCAGGTACGCTCGAGATTGATGCACTTAACTTATAGCCCCTCAGCCTCGAAGCGCTTTTTCAAAGCTTGATAGTGGATGCTGTATTGCAGAGCAATCTCCTTGGATACTTTGCCTTCTTTTACGAGGTCAAACAAGCTCTGGTCCATAGTGCGCATGCCAAGGCTACTGTTTGATGCGATTACGCTATCTATTTGGTAGGTCTTTTCCTCGCGGATGAGGTTTCTGATGCTTGGCGTGATGAACATGATTTCAAACGCGGGCAACATGCTGCCGTCAAGCGCAGGGACGAGCTGTTGGGAAACTATCGCT
>CAYNWQ010000098.1:0-6072 GCA_964400955.1 uncultured Gordonibacter sp.
CGTCACTTGTGATAAGCGTGTAGCGCACCATGCCACAAAACTGCTTTTCGAGCACCTCATCGCGCACACTGTCCTGCGTGTCGTTTAAGCTTGCAGCCGCGTCTGCCGCAAGGACGGCAAGCTTGCTTTCTGCATCATGCTCGTAAGAGTAGTAGTAAATCGAGGTCATCACGACCGCGAAAATCATCACGAGCGCAAGTGCAAAGATAAGCACGCTCGAAAAAATCTTGCCTGAAAGGCTCTTTACTTTGAAATGCGTGGGGCTCATAAGTGTTGTCTAGTTTTCTGTGTCAAATACCTTGTACGCAGATGCGCACCTTGCAAAATCAGATTTCATGGAAAGCTTTACTTTTCTGTGTCAGGCTTCATGCAATAGCCGACGCCGCGCACCGTTTGTATCTTGTCGTCAGCTCCCTCGCTTGCGGCAGCCAGCTTTTGACGCAGGGTCTGTATGTGCACGTCCACCGTGCGCGTCTCGCCTGCATACGAGATGCCCCACACCGCCTCGAGCAGCTGCGCGCGCGATAACACGTGTCCGGCATTTTGCATGAGCGTACGCAAAAGGTCAAACTCTTTGAGCGTGAGTGTGAGCGGCACGCCATCTACACTTGCCGTATGCGATGAGCTCGCAAGCTTGATAGGACCGCAAGTAAGCTCGCTATCTCCCGATACCGCAGGCGCCGCCGCGCGACGCAAAAGCGCATTCACGCGAGAAACGAGCTCCATCATGCCAAAAGGTTTGGCAAGGTAGTCGTCTGCCCCTGCGTCAAGCCCGTATACTTTGTCGTATTCGGTGCCTTTTGCAGTGAGCATCATGACAGGAATATTTTTCATCGTGGCGTCTTCGCGCATGATCTTTAGTATCTCCATGCCGTCCATTTCGGGCAACATGATGTCGAGCAGCACAAGTTCCGGCAGATGAGTGCGACACGCCGCAAAAAACTCATGAGCGACGGCAAAGCCTTTTGCGTTAAAGCCAGCTTGGCGCAATGCGTATACCGTGAGCTCTCGAATATTGGTTTCGTCTTCTACGTAGTAAATCATAACTTTTCAGCCACCCTTTAAGTCGCCCAACTGAGTTTTACATTGTAAAGCACGCGCGCCCCTTTTAAGGGCGCGCAATGTCAAATTTTTGTAAAGTCGCGCAGTGGGCGCGGAAAAGACGCGATAGGCAAACACAGGCACACAGAGTGCGCCTACACCGCCAAAATGTTTCACGTGAAACATTTTACGCAAACGTTAGCGCGGGGTGTGGGAGCGAAAGTGCGGGCGCACAACGCGGGGCGACTCGAAAGTGCGGGCGCACAACGCGGTGGCGACGCGAAAGTGCAGGCGCACAACGCGGGGGCGACGCGAAAACGCGGGGCGCACAACGCGGGGGCAACGCGAAAACGCGGGCGCACAGCGCGGGGGCGGCGCGAAAGTGCGGGCGCACAGCGCGGGGGTGTGGGCACGAGGAACGCAAGGGTCAGGCGCGCGCCTTAGCCGAAGCGGCCAGCTACGTAATCTGCGGTGCGGCTGTCTTTGGGGTTGGTGAAAATCTCTTGGGTGTCTCCCGCTTCCACCATCTCGCCAAGCAGGAAAAACGCCGTTTTGTCAGACACGCGCAGAGCCTGCAACATATTGTGCGTAACCATGATAACAGTGTAGTCGTTTTTGAGCTGCGCGACCAAGTCTTCAATTTTTGCCGTAGAGATAGGGTCAAGCGCACTCGTCGACTCGTCCATGAGCAGCACTTCGGGCTGCACCGCAAGTGCACGCGCGATGCACAGACGCTGTTGCTGTCCCCCGGAAAGTCCAAGCGCATTTTTCTTGAGGCGGTCTTTCAGCTCATCCCAAATAGCCGCATCGCGCAGTGACTGCTCGACTATCTCATCAAGTTGCGCGCGCTTTTTGATGCCGTGAGTGCGCGGACCGAAAGCAACGTTGTCATACACACTCATAGGGAAAGGATTTGGCTGCTGAAACACCATACCCACGCGGCGGCGCAAATTGTTTACGTCAACCGAGCGATATGCATCCATGCCGTCAAGGGTAACCTCCCCCTCGATGCGGCAGCCCTCTACCAAGTCGTTCATGCGGTTGAGACTTTTGAGCAGCGTTGATTTACCGCAACCAGAAGGCCCGATGAGAGCGGTTACCTGGTTTTTAGGGAAATCAAGGTTGATATTTTTAAGCGCGTGAAAATCTTTATAGTACAAGTTGAGGTCATGCACACCCATTTTTGCAGGCGCATCTGCAGGGGACGCTGCAGTGTGTGCATGAGGTGCGACGCCGCGCTGCGCCTGAGGAATGTAGGATTGTTCACGTGATGTCTGCACGCCTGTTGCAGGGCGTTCCAAAACTGCGTTAGTCATTTTTGTTTCCTTTGTTCATCTTTTTTGCCGCAAAAGTAGCCAATAGATTTAGCAAAACTACAACCACCAGCAACACAACTGCCGTGGCATAAGTCTCATTGACGTGCAAGCCTTCGCTTGCAAGCACATACATATGCACTGCCAAAGTGCGCGTAGAATCGAAAAGCGCGCCGAAACCTTCGGTTGCGAAATTTGGAATCTGCGCGATGGAGCCGGCTGTAAATATCAGAGCGGCCACTTCCCCCACGCAACGGCCGAGCGCCAAAATGATGCCACCCACGATACCCGGTATAGCCGAAGGCATCACACAGCGAAATACCGTACGCAAACGCCCAGCTCCAAGGCCAAAACCACCTTCACGGTAAGAGTCCGGCACCGCAAGCAAGGCTTCTTCGGTGGTGCGCATGATAACGGGCAGCACCATGATCGCAAGCGTGCAAGCACCCGCCATCAAAGACAGGTTCCACCCGAGCGCCGTTACGAAAAAGAGCATGCCGAAAAGTCCATAAATGATAGAAGGGATGCCCTGCAAAGTCTCGGTGGTTGTGCGCACGAGCTGCACAAAGCGGTTGCCGCGTTTGGCGTATTCCACCAGATATATCGCTGAACCCACGCCGATAGGCACTGATATGAGCAAAGCAAGCGCCGCCATGAGCAGCGTATTGATGAGCGCTGGCATGAGAGAGACATTGTCGGAGTTGTATTCCCACTCAAAAAGGCTCGGCGTGAGATAGGGCACACCGTTTACCAATATATAGCCCACCAAAAAGAGCAAAACCGCGGTAGTGATGATGGCACCGAGGTATACGAGCAAGCGCAAAAGTGCAGAAACGACGCGTCTTTTTGCTGTATGACGAGCCTCGACGGCTGCATACATCGCGCTTATTTTGTCGCGGGAACCGCCACTCTGGGAGCCTGTGCCTTGAGGACTTATACCCAGAGAGCCACCCTGCGCACCAAAGTTACCGCCCTGTGTGCCGCCCTGTGTGCCGCCCTGTGCAAGCGACCCACCACCTTGCGCACTCGCACCTTCAAAAGACAAAGTGAGTGTCGCTTTCATTTCGCTTCACCTCGCTTTTTGATAACGTTAAACAACGTGGTGATAAGCAAGATGAACACGAAAAGTACCACACCCGTAGCGATAAGTGCACCACGATGCAAATCTGCTGCGTAGCCCATCTCAAGTACGATATTTGCCGTCATAGTACGCACGCCATCAAAAATGCTGCCGGGCAGTACCGCTTGGTTGCCAGCAACCATAATGACGGCCATTGTTTCGCCGATGGCGCGTCCGATGCCAAGCACGATGCCTGCCATAATGCCCGAACCTGCCGCCGGCACGATGACACGAAAGACCGAGCGCTCATGGTCTGCCCCGAGGGCAAGCGCACCTTCGTAGTATTTTCGTGGCACCGCGTCAAGGGCGCTTTGCGCAACCGTGATGATGGTTGGCAAAATCATGATGCCCAAAAGAACAGACGCCGCCAAAAGCGAAAGCCCACGTCCCGGCATGGTATTGCGGATAAAGGGCACCAACACAACGAGGCCAAAAAAGCCGTAAACTACTGAAGGAATGCCCGCGAGTAATTCCACACCCGCGGAAAGCACGCGCACGACCTTGCCTTTCGCAAACCGCGAAAGGAAAATGGCGCACAAAAGGCCGATAGGCACGCCTACCACAATGGCACCTGCGGTGACATAAATACTACCCACGATCATGGGGAAAATACCATAGATGTCATTTGCAGGGCGCCATGTCGTGCCCAACAAGAAATCAGGAAGCCCAATTTCTGCAATGGCTGGCACGCCATTGGCAAAAAGGAAAACGCAGATAAGCGCGACGGCTAAAACGGATATTGCCGCAGCGAGGCTAAAAAGTACCCGCGCAAAACCTTCCTTAATTTTAACGTGTGACATAGTTTCTTTCTACCTTGATATCTAACGACTAAGCTGCTTAAGCGGTCGGAGTCTAAGACGCCGGAGTCTAAGACGTCGAGGTCTAAGACGCCGAAGTCTAAGACGCCGAGGTCAAGCGTTCGTAGCTCCGAGCGGCCGGATTCGAGCGTACACAGCATCGAACAGCCGAACCACTTAAGCAATCAAACAGGGAAAGTCCCCGCGGCATATGCGCGAGGACTATCATAAGCCTGGCTAACTCTAAGCAAGCGCTTCTTCCCAGGTGCTCACTTCGCCAGTGTAGATAGCCTTGATCTGATCAGAGGTGAGGCTGTCAATCGAAGCATCCTTGTTTACGATGATGGCGATACCATCTTGTGCGATAGCTGTAGCGGTGACACCCGTCTCAGACTCTTTCAAGTCGCGAGATGCCATGCCGATGTCGCAAGTACCTTCGGTTGCCATGTTGACACCAGTAGTGGAGTCAGACTGCTGTACCTCGATGGTCACGCCAGAGTTGAGAGCTTTGTAAGCCTCTGCGAGTTTTTCCATAACTGGTGTCACCGAAGAAGAACCGGCAACCACGATTTTGCCGCTCAAACCAGAGGCCGTGTAGCTTTGTGCATTGTCGTTTACTGCAATGTAGCCGTTGTCCTCGATGACCGCCTGTCCTTCAGAGCTCATGATGTAGTCGATGAAGTCTTGAGCCACATCGCTCAAGCCGTCTTTCGTGACAATATTGAAAGGACGAGCAACTTTGTATTTGCCGCTCTTTACGTTTGCGGCAGTTGCTTCTGCGCCGTCAACTTTCACAGCTTTTACGGTGTCATTGAGCGAACCCAAAGAGATGTAGCCGATGCCGTTTTCGTCGCCTGCTACACTCGTCATCATGACGGAAGTAGAGTTGGTGATAGCAGCAGATGCAACCGTCATGTCAACTTTGTTGCCGCTTGAGTCTTTTTGTTCGACACCCATGAGTTCGATGAACGCGCTGCGCGTGCCCGACCCATCCTCACGAGAGTAGACCGAGATCTCTCCAGAGGGAGATGTGGTCTCAGTAGCTGAAGTGGTGCTCTTTGTTTCGTCCGAGCTGGTGCTTTGCGAGCCACAACCCGCAAGAGCAAACACGCCCAAAGCAAGAGTAGCGCCTAGGGCAACGGCCAAAACACGTTTTTTCATGATAATAAACCTTTCTTGTTTCTTTCTTCTTGCAAACTCGTTTGTTTCTTTTCGTTTGCATGCAAGCTTCCTTCTTTTTTGCTTGCGTCTTTGCTTTTTCTTTTCTGGGCGATTTTGCGTGGAGAGTTTGGAGGCTATTGCAGCTTCACAAAGCCTGCCGGCCTTGACTTGGCCTGCGAGCCTTGCGTAGCCTGCCGGCCTTGACTTGGCCTGCGAGCCTTGCGTAGGCTGCCAGCCTTGACTCGGCCTGCGAGCCTTGACTCGGCCTGCGAGCCTTGTCTCGGCCTGCGAGCCTTTACACGCCTCGCACATCGCGTGCTACCTATAATGGAAGTGTCGCATCAAGCCCATGTTGTAAAAAAGTCAAAAAGCCGTAAAGTTTGAGCGCAGGAAATATGAGGGTGCGGACGCGAGAGGGGACGGAATGCCCGCAGTGAGTGCGACAGGATGGGCAAGACGCGGCGCGACGACGAATGTATGCGAGCACAAAAAACGGCGGGCATGCGCGCCCGCCGTCCTGTCTTGAAAGATCTTAGATATTTGTATAAGTTAGTGCCTCTGCGTTACGTTGGTTAGCGTCGGTGCCAGGCCATATTGGTTAGCACCTGTGCAAGCTATTTCAGATTATACGCCCCTTGGG
>CAYNWQ010000099.1:0-6038 GCA_964400955.1 uncultured Gordonibacter sp.
AACCGGACGACCACGACGGCCGTTGTCAAAGAGGCTGTCAACTGCTTCTTGCAGCATACGTTTTTCATTGTTGACGATAATCTCAGGAGCACCCAAGTCGAGCAAGCGCTTGAGACGGTTGTTTCTGTTAATCACGCGGCGATAGAGATCGTTTAAGTCACTCGTTGCAAAACGGCCACCATCGAGCTGCACCATAGGACGCAAATCCGGAGGAATAACCGGGATAACGTCTAAGATCATATCAGTCGGTTTGTTAGTCGACTTCAAAAACGCATCGACCACCTTTAAGCGCTTAATAGCTTTCGCGCGCTTTTGGCCTTTGCCGGTAGCGATAACCTCACGTAGCTCTTCAGCTGTTGCCTCTAAGTCCATGTCAGCGAGCAAGTCACGCACGCTTTCAGCGCCCATACCGCCGGTGAAATAATCGCGATAGTTGGTGCGCATTTCACGATAAAGTGCCTCGTCAGAGATGAGCTGCTTAGGCTCTATTTTCATAAACGCCTCAAAGGCATCTTGACGCAACTCTTTACGTTCGTTGAACTCCTCATAGATGTCGGCAATCTCAAACTCGACCTCTTCGGGAGTCATACGCTCGTCTTCGTCAATGTCGTCAACAAACTCGTCATCTTCGGGCACATAAGCCGTACTCAAACGGCGAGTTTGTTCAATAAGGCGATCGCGCTCGGCATCAATCTCTTCGAGGTCTCCTGCCAACTCATCACGCAACTCTTCAGCGTCTTCTTCGCGTGCTTCTTTGTCAACACTCGTGATGATAGAACTAGCAAAATAAAGTACTTTTTCGAGTTCCTTTGGCGGGATATCAAGCAGATAACCCAAACGAGAAGGGCTGCCCTTGAAATACCAAATATGGCTTACTGGTGCCGCGAGCTCGATATGACCCATGCGCTCACGACGCACTTTGCTGCGTGTTACTTCAACGCCGCATCTTTCGCAGACAATGCCCTTGAAACGCACGCGCTTATATTTGCCGCACGCACATTCCCAGTCTTTGGTAGGGCCAAATATCTTTTCGCAAAACAAGCCGTCTTTTTCTGGCTTTAAAGTACGATAGTTGATAGTTTCAGGCTTTTTAACCTCGCCGCGAGACCAGCTACGCACGTCTTCGGCAGAAGCAAGAGAGATACGCAAGGCATCGAAATTGTTTACATCAAATTCGGTAGTCATTTACAGCTCCTCTCCCTCACCTATAAGTTCATTTCCACTTGCACTACTATTGCCTCCAATAAGCTCTTCAGTGCCAAATAAATCGATGCCACTCTTAGAGCTCTCAACCTCGCCTATCAGCTCCCCTAGTTCTAGGGCGATACTGTCAAGCGCGCTTGAGGTATCTTCTTCGGTCTTTTTCGCACCCGATGCAATCGCATCATAAAGCGCCTGGTCTTCGTCTTGCTCGCTTACCACACCCGTGTCTTCGCTTACAGCTTTGTGATCGTGTCCCTCAAGCGCAACGTTTAGACACAAAGACTTCATTTCCTTAACGAGTACCTTAAAGGACTCAGGTACCTCAGCTGCAGGAATATTTTCGCCTTTGACGATGGCTTCGTAAGACTTCACACGACCTGAAGTGTCGTCTGATTTCACAGTCAAAATCTCTTGCAGCACGTTTGACGCGCCGTATGCGTACAGCGCCCACACTTCCATCTCGCCGAAACGCTGACCACCGAACTGCGCTTTACCACCGAGCGGTTGCTGGGTAATCAAGCTGTAAGGACCAGTTGAGCGAGCATGAATCTTGTCGTCAACCATGTGGCCCAACTTCAAGATGTAAGTCTGCCCAACCGTGATAGGCTCACGGAATTTCTCGCCGGTGCGACCATCAAAAAGCCAAGTCTTACCGGTACGAGAAAGTTGCGGCACAAATTCATCACGCGCTTTGTCACCATATTTCGCATGGTTCATGTTGATGAGGTTGCGGTTAGCAGCCTCGATTGCGTCCGAGATCTCATCTTCTGTTGCACCGTCAAATACCGGCGTTGCAACATATTGAGGACCTTGCACAACTTCCGTTGAGTTTTTGTCGTCTGACCAGCCCCATTTCGCTGCCCAACCCAAGTGGTTTTCGAGCAACTGACCAACATTCATACGACTAGGTACACCCAAAGGATTAAGTATTACGTCAATTGGCGTGCCGTCAGCCAGATACGGCATATCCTCTACCGGCAGCACGCGAGAGATAACACCTTTGTTACCATGGCGACCTGAGAGTTTGTCACCTTGCTGTACCTTACGTTTTTGGGCAACGTAGATACGAACAAGCTCGTTAACACCCGGCGCAAGCTCATCTCCCGCTTCACGCGAGAAACGATAAATACCGATAACACGTCCACCAGAACCATGAGGTACCTTAAGTGAGGTATCACGCACTTCACGTGCCTTTTCACCAAAGATAGCACGCAGCAAGCGTTCCTCTGCCGTAAGCTCAGTTTCACCTTTTGGTGTAACCTTACCCACAAGCACATCTCCCGGAGCAACTTCAGCACCGATGCGAATGATGCCGTCAGCGTCTAAGTCAGTAATCATATCGTCAGAGATATTAGGAATCTCACGCGTAATCTCTTCAGGCCCGAGTTTAGTATCACGTGCATCTACTTCATACTCGCTGATGTGAATAGAAGTCAGCAGGTCTTCTGCAACCACGCGCTCAGACACGATGATAGCGTCCTCGTAGTTGTAGCCTTCCCATGGCATGTAGGCAATCATGAGGTTTTGGCCAAGCGCCAGCTCACCACCGTCGCAAGACGGACCATCAGCAAGCACGTCTCCTACCTGCACCTCGTCACCCTTGCGCACAATCGGTCGGTGGTTAATGCAGCCAGACTGATTTGAGCGCTGGAATTTCGGAACGAGATATTCGTCGTATTCACCGTCGTCGTTTAAGATGATGATGGTTTGACCGTCTACATAATCAACCACGCCAGGTCGCTGTGCAATCAAAATCTCACCAGAGTCAACTGCGATGCGATGCTCGATACCCGTTCCTACCAAAGGAGCGCTCGGGCGCAACAGCGGCACAGCTTGGCGCTGCATGTTTGAGCCCATGAGTGCGCGGTTAGCGTCGTCGTGCTCGAGGAACGGAATCAACGATGTTGCGACACTCGTCATCTGACGAGGAGAAACGTCCATGTAGTTGACTTGCTCGGGCGGCACTTCATCAGGTTCACCAAAGGTGCCATCTGGACCTTTGGTACGGCAAAGCACTTTCGCAGCCTTATGGAAAACACCGTTTTCGTCAAAGGTGCCGTATTCGCGTGTCTCAAGGTTGAAAAGGTCATTTGCCTGAGCAATAGTATAGTTTTCTTCTTCATCAGCCGTGAGGTAATCAATCTCATCAGTCACCTTGCCATCGACAACGCGACGATATGGAGTCTCAATAAAGCCATAAGGATTGATGCGCGCATACGTAGCGAGAGAACCAATCAGACCAATGTTTGGACCTTCAGGAGTTTCGATAGGACACATACGACCGTAGTGGGAAGTATGCACGTCACGTACCTCAAAGCCCGCACGCTCACGCGAAAGACCGCCAGGGCCTAGAGCTGACAGGCGACGTTTGTGCGTAATGCCAGCAGCAGGGTTGGTCTGATCCATAAATTGCGAAAGCTGAGAGCTACCAAAAAACTCTTTAATGGCAGCGACAATCGGGCGAATGTTAACAAGTGACTGAGGTGTAATGTCGTCAGGCTCTTGCATGCTCATGCGCTCGCGCACCACACGCTCCATACGCGAAAGACCGATACGGAACTGGTTTTGGATAAGCTCGCCAACCGTGCGAATACGACGATTACCAAAGTGGTCGATGTCGTCAGTTTGCACACCCTCTTCACCTGCATGCAAAGCCACGATATACTGCATGGTTTTGGTGATGTCTTCTTCGGTAAGCGTAGATGACACGCTCGTCTCAGGATCAAAGCAAAGCTTTTTATTTATCTTGTAACGGCCGACTCTAGCCAAGTCGTAACGCTGCGGGTTAAAGAAAAGACCCTCAAGTAAGGTACGAGCAGAGTCGATAGTTGGCGGCTCACCAGGACGGAAGCGCTTGTAAAGCTCAATTAACGACTCTTCTTTGGTAGTAGCAGGGTCGCGATCGAGCGTGCGCAGTACCATCTCGTCAGCACCTAAAAGCTCGATAATCTCATCGCGCGTCTCAGCAAGACCAAGCGCACGCACAAGCAAGGTTGCAGGCTGCTTGCGCTTGCGGTCGATACGCACAGACAAAATATCGCGTTTGTCGGTCTCAAACTCCAGCCATGCACCGCGGCTTGGAATAACTTTTGCGTTATATATCGTCTTGTCTGATGTCTTATCACGCTCTGCGGCAAAATACACACCAGGAGAACGAACGAGCTGGGACACAACCACGCGCTCAGTACCATTAATGATAAAAGTACCGCGGGGTGTCATCAGTGGGAAATCACCCATAAAGACGTTTTGTTCTTTAATCTCTCCTGTTGCACGATTAATAAAACGAATCTCCACAAACAGAGGAGCTTGATAGCTAACATCTTTTTCTTTGCATTCATCTACAGAGTATTTGGGGTCTCCAAACTCATAGTCGCCAAACTCTACACACATGTCCTTAGTGTTGTTTTCGATAGGACATACGTCGGCGAATGCTTGTTTTAGGCCTTGTTCTTGAAACCATCTAAAACTTTCTGTCTGGATGGCTATAAGATTGGGAACGTCCATGACGTCCGGGATCTTTGCAAAACTGCGACGATCCCTGTATAGGCTGGTGGGAACGCTATTTTTTCCTTGAGCCACGAGGTCTTTCCTCCTTTGCGCGTACGTGTTTTTAGCAAAAAGTTGCAACCGAGAAAAATACTACGCTCGCGCGCCCGTGTCAAGAAAAATTTTTACGAACTGTGTATTTTCGCTGTAAATTTGCCACTTTAGCTGGGGAAATATCGCGAAAATTTTTTTAATAAACGAAAAAGTAGGATGAGACTCACGCCTCACCCTACTTTAAATACTTTAAGCGCGAAAAACGCTTCTTTGCTTTTGTGTGCTTACCGTTTTCGTTTGCACACGGCTTTCGTGCGTTTATTGCTTTCGCGCATTTACAGCTCAACACGTCCAAATCGGGCTAACAACTCGCTTGCAGCAGCGCAAGACGGACAATTGCACCACTTAGCGCCCTGTTCTTTACGCTTGAGCTGTGCTTCAAGCATCTGTGCTGCAGCCTCATCTCCCATGAGCTCTTTTGCAGGTCCACTGGCAAAAGCAATAACACCGTCGATAGTAGTGGGACGACCCTCTAAGATATCAAGCAATTTATTTGTCGCAGCTTGCGTTGCTTCATCACTTGCATCCGCCGCAATTGCATCTTTCCAAGCTTGCGCTGCATCTTTTGTAACTTGCGTGCTCGATTGAGAAGTCACGAGTATATCTGCGCGCTCACTCACAAAATCAAATAGTTCTTTTTCCATGATAGCTCTCCTTTGTTTGGATTTACACGCGCATTATAGCCCCTTTTCATGACAAGGCTCATGAAGAAGATATGGTTTATAAAACGACATCTGCAAAGAGATAGACTTATAATGCGCAAGCACTACAATGCATGCACGTGCGCAAAAAAGGCGCACCAGCAAATATGACAGACCGATAATGCAGGCATATAAAAGATTAGCCAAGCAAACCTCAGGAAAGGTTTAAAGAGTAATGACAAAAAGTCACGTTAAACTTGAGTCCAAGACGCGTTTTTGTATTGCGCTTCTCATAATGCTTGGCTTTTCTTTGGGCTGCTCAGAGTTTATAATCATCGGCATCGAACCTGAGCTTTCAAGCGATTTTGATGTATCGCTTGCACAAGTCGGTACCCTCATGAGCTCTTTTGCGTGCGCTTATGCAATATGTACTCCCCTGCTTGCACTCACGACAGGACGATTTAAGCGCTTTCATTTGCTGATAGCGTACTCTGCAGTATTTTGCGCCGCAAATCTCGTCGCTATGGTTGCGACGAGTTTTGGTTTACTTTTTCTTTCACGCATACTCATGGGTATAGTTGCGGGCGCCATGCT